>NZ_JARPLC010000032.1:0-43865 GCF_032350395.1 Limnospira sp. PMC 289.06 | reverse complement strand
TTGCTCAATACATCAATGATAACGGACTGGCTTGGTTCTACTCTGACTGTATCATCATTGGCTATGGGTGGCTGATTTTCAACTGGTTCTGGAGTAACAACCTGACCATCTTCTGGAATAATAGGAGCCGCTGTATTAAAAAAGTAATCCACCTGGCTGGTAAACTGAGGAGATGATGAACTGTCAGCATTTCCCGCAAATAACCCCACCTGTTGGACTTGTAAGGCTTCCGTAAAACTCCCGGCTGTCGTCCAAGTTGAACCATCAGGGGAATAGTTGAGAGTCCAGACATCCCCAGTGCGGTTAACTTTCAGGTGTCGGGCTTGTCCGGGTTGTACCCCCATACGAATCATAGACCGGGAACCACCGTTACGGGTCGAACCCGCAAATAAGGCTAAATCTGAATTAATTTTAAAGACATCAAACCTGAGCCAGTTGTTATCATCTTGCTCTACCAAAATCCCCTGCATTTGCTTATTTAAGGCGGGGTCGGCGGCAAATTTGATTTCTAACTCAAAATCTTGGTTTTGAGCCGCCTGCATGAGTCTGGAGGCGCTACGGTTGCGATTCCACATATCAGTAGCACCAGGGACTGATAGTTCTACATAAGCATCTGATGTACCTGTTCCGGTGAGTAGGTAGGAACTGTTATTGTTGGGAGTGATAAAATTCCACCAGGCATTGAGGCTGTTGGTGTTGAAGTCGTCGGACTCAAAGGCTAATGTGTGGCTGTAGGTTGCCATTGTGACTTGGGAAAATATCGAATCAGTATCGATAGGGTTTCCTATGCTGGCCTGAAAATCCCAGTCTCCCCCTAATTGGTGATTACCTGTGGGGGTAGTTGAGGCGCTAATATTGGCACCAGTGAGTTGATGCAGTTGTTTGAGGAAGGTTTCCCCCCTGGGTCCGGCGGCGACTCGGCAACTATAGAGGATAATAGAGCTATGGTGCAGTTTATGGTTGAGGGTTTCGAGGTGTTGGCTGTAGTGGGGAAGGGTTTCTGAGGTGAGTTCCACATTTCCCAATTTCAGACAACCTGGTGAGCCGTGGCAGATGATGTGAATTTGTGCGATCGTATTATATTGGTGTAGGGTCTCCGCTATCTGTAGGACACCATCTCTGTTGGGGTCTAAAATTATGACATCTACAACTGCGCGAAGGCCCCTAATTAACTCCCGATAATCTTCAACCCCGGAGTCAATTATCACTACCTGTTGACCAGTGTTAAGGCTTTCCGATACTCTGAACGCCGACAATGGCCATTCCACGGGGAAAGACCTTGAGTTAATATCAGTGGCCATGGGGTTAATCATCGGTTAGTTAATAAGAAGCTAAAAAGCTGATGCCAAGCTGCGGGAAGAATCACTCAAGTCCCAGTCTCAACTGACTGATGGGCTTAATTTTTTAAATTTTGTCATATATCCGTGAAAATACGGAGTAGTTTACAGAATCTTTACTTAAAAGTTTAAATAAGGGTGCTGATTGTAAAGCTAGGCTGAGATTTAACCCGTTCTTCCGTCTGGGGTTGACTGTAGGGTAGTATGAGACATCAGTTATCAACTTGATAGTCCGGTGGTTAGTCAGACAGTGGCAGACTTTACATAATATTTTCTATTGCTATAGTAGGGTAAAGTCAATATAATGGGTGGCTATTATCTAAAATATCATGGTACGGGTAAATTTTGGGCATTCCAAATATCCAAGGCATTGGGAGTAAAAGAGAGCGCAAATGCAGAATTTTATCAATCGGTTTTTTTTCATTCTTCCGGCTTCCCCCAAACAGTTAGTAATTTTAGTGATTTTATTTGTCCTAATGTCAGTGCTGGAAGCCTTTGGAATTGGCATGATAGGACCTTTTTTAAATCTGGCTAGTAATCCCGATTTAGTTAAGGAGAGTGAATTTGTCGCCTCTGTATATGCGGGATTAAATTTAACAGAAGCATCCCAAGGAATAGCATTATTGGGATTATTTATTATTGGTTTATTTACGGTCAAATCTTTCTTAAACTGGCAGATTAAAACCTATGTGTTTGGGTTTTGTCTGAAAGTTCGTGGGAAATTGTGTGAAAAATTAATCCAAGAATATCTGTCTGTACCTTATACTTTCCACTTGTCTAAGGATAGTGCCTCGGTAATTCAATGTATAATTATTTATACCCAGTCTTTTGCTCTCGATATTCTAATGCCTATCCTCAATTCTGCTGCTAATTTAATGATTATTATAGCTTTGAGTGGACTGCTATTGCTTACCAGTAAATTAGTGGTAATTGTTTTAATATTTCTGTTTGTACCTTTAATTGTCATCCTGAATGCTTTTAAGGATAAAATTAAATACTGGGGAAAGCGTGTGAGTTATGCTGATGAATCGATTATTCGTATTGTTAATCATAGTTTAGGAGGTATTAAAGAAACTAAGGTAATTGGCTGTTATGACTTTTTTGAAGAACAACTGAGTTATCAATCACGGGAATATATAGAGGCGGGAACTTTATTACTTTCTTTTCAAATTGTCCCTAGAATATTAGTTGAGGCTATTTTAATTGTATTTTTAGTGGGAATCACATCAACTATGATTTTACTGGGACAAGATATTGATGGATTAATTCCGGCATTAAGTATATTCGCTTTATCATCAATTCGTTTACTACCAGCTATTTCTAATTTGAGTAAAGATATGAGTAAATTGCGGAGTATGACCTATGTATTAGAAAGATTAAGTCAGGATTTGCGAGAAATTGAAACTCTCAAAAATAGCGAAGGTTTAAATCGAACCGTAGTTACAGAGGTTAGCCAATTAGCTGCGGATAAATTCCAGCATCATGATTTTAATAATCAGATTATTTTTGAGGGAGTTACTTATCAATATCCTGGTTGTGAATTGCCAGCAATTTCCGATGTTTCTTTGTCGATTAACAAGGGAGAATCGATTGCTTTTATTGGTCAGTCTGGAGCCGGAAAGACTACATTAGTTGATATCATGCTGGGGTTATTAATACCCCAAGGTGGTGATATTAAAATTGATGATATTTCTATTTATAATAATTTGCGATCGTGGCAAAATATGATTGGCTATATTCCCCAGTCTATTTTTCTAATGGCAGATACAATTGAGAGAAATATTGCTTTCGGGGTGGCTGATGATTTAATTGATCAAAAACGTTTACAACAGGCTTTAGAAATGGCTCAACTGATGGATTTGGTCAAAGAACTTCCCGATGGAATAAATACCATGGTGGGGGAAAGAGGAGTGCGCCTTTCTGGGGGTCAACGCCAACGAATTGGTATTGCTCGCGCTCTTTATCATGAACGGGATATTCTGGTGTTAGATGAGGCGACTTCGGCGTTAGATAACGAGACGGAAAGTTTGGTTACTGAGTCGATTAAATCTCTGAGTGGAATTAAAACTATGATTATGATTGCTCATCGTTTGACGACTATACAACATTGCGATCGCCTTTATGTTATGGAAAAAGGCCGCATTGTTAGGTCGGGTACTTATAACGAAATTGTCCTAGGAAATATTCAATCATAACTCATGGAAATACGCAGATGAAACCAGTAATTCTCAGTTCAACTGATGTCGAAGGCGGTGCGGCTAGAGCCGCATATAGAGTACATAGAGGTTTGATTTCTCTGGGGGTTGAATCTCGAATGTTGGTGCGGGGAAAATTTAGCGGCGATCGCACTGTTATAGCTGAAAAAAGTATGATCACTAAACTAGGTCCTGGTGCTAATAGTATCCCCCTGAGACGCTACCCAAAACGCGATCGCCTGCTTTTTTCTCCTCAATGGTTTCCTGATGTCATAGCTGCTAGGGTAGCTAAAATTAACCCAGATGTGGTAAATTTACACTGGGTTTGTAATGGCTTTATCCAGATTGAAACTTTGGCTAAATTGAACAAACCTTTAGTGTGGACTCTCCAAGATATGTGGCCCTTTACTGGAGGTTGTCACTACAGCGAGGGATGCGATCGCTACCAAAATGCCTGCGGTCAATGTCCCCAACTCAAAAGTGATCGCGATCGGGATTTATCCCGACAGGTTTGGAAACGGAAATTTAAAGCCTGGAAAAATCTCAACTTAACTATTGTAACTCCTAGTAGTTGGATGGCGGATTGTGTGCGTTCAAGTTCCCTATTTGGACAGCGACGAGTAGAGGTGATTCCTTTCTGTCTGGATACCCAAATTTATCGACCTATAGAAACCAAAATCGCCCGACATTTACTGAATTTACCCCAGGATAAACAACTGGTTTTATTTGGGGCGATCGCCGCCACTGCTGACACTCGAAAGGGTTTTAATTTGCTACTTCCGGCGCTGCAAAAGCTGAGTCAGTCAGGGTGGCAAAATCAGCTTGAATTAGTAGTTTTTGGATCTGCGGAACCGGAAAACCCAGTAGATTTAGGTTTTAAAGCTAATTATCTCGGCAGTTTCTCTGATGATATTGCTTTGGCTTTGGTCTATTCTGCCGCCGATGTGATGATTGTTCCATCCTTGCAAGAATCCTTTGGACAAACGGCTTCAGAAGCCTTAGCCTGTGGTACTCCGGTGGTGGCTTTTAATGCTACTGGACTCAAGGATATTGTCGATCACCAAGTTAATGGTTATCTGGTCAAACCCTATGAAATTGAGGATTTAAGCGAGGGGATTAAATGGGTATTAAATGATGGCGATCGCCTGCACAAACTCCAGGAAAACGCCAGAGAAAAAGCCGCAAGAGTCTTTCCCCTAGAAAGACAAGCCCAGCAATATTTATCACTTTTTAATCAGATGATAACCTAATTTAATGAGAATTTACAACTAATAATGAGGATTAATTAGGAGAATCAAGTCCTAAAATTTTCAGATATTCTTGGGTTGCCATTTCCTGG
This sequence comes from Limnospira sp. PMC 289.06, assembly GCF_032350395.1. Classification (NCBI taxonomy): domain Bacteria; kingdom Bacillati; phylum Cyanobacteriota; class Cyanophyceae; order Oscillatoriales; family Sirenicapillariaceae; genus Limnospira; species Limnospira sp. PMC 289.06. Next base: position 38,994 of record NZ_JARPLC010000032.1, on the reverse strand, counting down.
CTAAACTGTCCTAGCCATGAAGTGTTTACAGCCTGGGTGTTACCTTCGAGGGTGGCTAAAATCGCCTCTGCCATGGCTGTAGGATCGCCAACGGGAACCAGGGAACCATATCGACCCTCTGCTAAAATTTCCGCTGCCCCACTTTTGCAATTAGTGGAAATTACCGGAGTCCCAACCGCCATAGCTTCAATTAAAACCGTTGGTAAACCTTCCCAGCGAGAAGACAACACAAATACTGCAGCATTTGCCATATAAGGATAGGGATTATCAGCATATCCTAAGAGAGCAGCATCATCTCCTAAACCATGATCTTGGATGAGATTTTCGAGGCGATCGCCATCAGGTCCCCAACCTAAAATTCCCAGGCGAACTTCCCGGACTTTTCGCACTTGAGCAAAGGCTTTAATTAAGGTAGGAAAATCCTTTTGTGCTTCCAGCTTTCCAACTCCTAAAATTACCGGAGGTTCCCCCGGTTGAAACCAAGGATGATCTAAAGTTTCTCGGGCTTTTTGCAGTAATTCCGGCGTGATAACTGGGTTATAAATATATTGAATGCGATCGCTATTTAAACCTGTACTTTTAGCTAAGTCCTCAGCCGCCCCTTTAGAAACAGCTACAATTCCATCCGCCCAGGGGTAGAAATAGCGAACAAACAACGGCAGCAAAATTTTTCTAAGTTTAGTAGTATGTTGTATTGCCTCCGAAAAAGTATTATGTTCAGACACAACCACCCGAGTGGAAACTCCCCCTAGACGTTTTGCCCAAACCGCCATTTCATTAGCATAATGGAGGGCAGAAAGTAGCGACTTTGGTTGTGATTCCTGCAAATAATTTCTCAGCGCCCAAATAGTACCCCAAACCCCAGAAGCCCCCAAATCAATTATCCTTATTTCTGGTGGTACTTTTGCCAAGTGAGGCCCCCAGGCTTTACCTATAACTAAGTCTACTTTGAAGCCTTTTGCAATTAAACCACGACCCAGATTTAGCATAACCCTCTCCGCACCACCTCCGCCGATATAACGAAGGAAAAGTGCCACATCGGGCTGAACTAGAGCCATAGTTAATAATTCCCAACAATGCTTTGATTATTCTATTATAATTAATATGGATTTGATTGTTAAAGATGATTGCATCAGTTTTAATTATCTAAACTCTAATTATATATTAACTATCAATAACTGTCCATAGCTGACTTCCCATGAAAACCGTGCCATAATCAACATAAAATTTTGTTTCTGATAACCGCGCCTACTATAATTCAGCCGAGAACTATAATTTCTCCGTTGTTTGGTTGTTTGAGTCTTAGCAATCTCCATATAAACACCTAAATTTCCGAGATTTAGTTGAATGTTTATCGTATTTTACCTAATTCGTACCACCTCAATTTACCGATTAATTATGACTAAAACTCAGAGCGAAAAAACTCAGGTTTATACTCCCAAAACTGATGCTAGAGATAGCCGCACCTGGGAGCAAATTCAAGAACATTATCAAATTGAACAAGAACTCGCCCGCCAGTTAATGAATTCTAGCAGAGAGGAACGCATTAATGGGCATTTATACACTGAGGTATATAATCAACTCTTCCAAAAAGTCCCGCATCATCCTCAACTTACCCGGAAATCTAGCCCCGAAATTCAAACTTGGATTGTTAACCAGCGTTTGCAATTATTAGCCCGTTTTCTTAACCCAAAAATCACCTATTTAGAAATAGGTCCTGGTGATTGTAGTTTATCCCTAGAAGTCGCTAAACGGGTAAAACGAGTTTATGCAGTTGATGTATCAACCGAAATTACTAAACTACCGAATATTCCCGATAATATGGAAATTTTTATTTCCGATGGCTGTAGTATCCCCGTACCTGAAAATACAGTTGATTTAGCCTATAGTCATCAATTAATGGAGCATTTACATCCTGATGATGCTTTAGAACAGCTTGAAAATATCTACAATACTTTAGCTGCCAATGGTAAGTATATTTGTATCACACCTAATTGGTATTCAGGCCCCCATGATGTTTCTCGCCACTTTGATCAGCAAGCTACTGGCTTTCATTTAAAAGAATATAAACTCAGTGAAATGTATGATATTTTTAATAAAGTAGGTTTTTCTAAGATAATTTGGGTGAAGTCTAACGGCAAAATTTACTTAGAAATTCCCATCAATAGTATATCAATTAATGTGATTAAGTTGGTAGAATATTTATTAAACATTTTTCCTTATAAATTTAGACAAAAATTAGCCAACACTCCCCTTTTATTTAGAGGAATGACTATCATTGGATGTCGATAAATCTAGGGGATAAAATCACCGTGAAAAATTATCCACAAAAATTGATGTTATTTGACCTTTCGATTCGCGGTCATCATCCCACTTATATTCGCCATTTAATTGAATATTGGCAAATCCACAAAATCCCAAAAAACTTGGAGATTGTTGTATCTCCTAGATTTATAGAGGCACATCACGATGTGGTCGAATTGAGTCAAGGTGATCATCATCAAGACATCCGTTTTGTGCCAATTACCCAAGCCGAAGAAGAACATCTTAACTCCCGAAAATCTAGGCTAAAAAGACTAAGCCGCCATTTTCAAGAGTGGGAAATTTTCTGCAAGTATGCCACCAACTTGAGACCCGATCATTGTCTGATTATGTATTTTGATACCTGTCAAATTCCCCTAGCGTTGGGGGCAAAATCACCCTGCACATTTTCGGGGATTTATTTTCGGCCGACTTTTCACTATCACCAATTAGCTAATTACGATCGCACTTGGAAAAATTACCTGCAACAGTTACGCGAAAAAATAGCCCTAAAACGCATTTTGGCTAATCCTCAACTGCAAACTATTTTTTGCCTTGATCCTTTCGCCGTCCCCCAACTTAATCAGTTTCCTAAGTTTCCGAGTCAACCTAAAGCTGTCTACCTTCCTGATCCGGTCAAATTGGATAATTTCAAACCCATTATAATAGATGATTGGCGCAAGAGTCTCCAAATTGATTCTCAGCGCCGAGTATTTCTGTTATTTGGTGCTTTAACAGCACGTAAAGGCATCTATCAGCTACTTGATAGCATTGCTAGTTTACCAGCAGATTTGTGTCAGAAACTGTGTATTCTCCTGGTTGGAGAGTCTAGCATTGCTAATTCCCTAGACAGCCAAATTACCGAAATTTGTCAAACTAAGCCAATTCAAATTATTAGATATTATCAATTTGTGCCGGAGTCAGAAGTTATGGCTTATTTTCAAATTGCCGATGTAGTTTTAGCACCGTATCAGCGCCATGTGGGGATGAGTGGTATTCTCTTATTGGCGGCGGCGGCTAACAAACCTGTACTATGTTCTAATTATGGATTAATGGGAGAAATGGTGCGACGCTATCATCTGGGATTAACTGTTGATTCTAGCCAACCCCAAGAAATTGCTAAGGGATTAATTAAGTTTTTAGAAATTCCTAATCCTCTGGAAATTTGCGATCCTGTACCCATGCAAAATTGGGTTAAACAAAACTCAGCATCCGAGTTTTCCCGGATTATTTTTGAACAAGTATAGTTAATATTTCGCCACCTGAACGCTGAGGTTAAACAGATGTCTGCCATCCTGATTTTACTTCCACTTATATTTCTGTTTCTGATATTTCGTCAAAGCGGACAAGGTTGGCGGAGTGGGATTTTATCAACTGGACTCGGCTGGGGAACTTTAGTAGTATTAATTACCGAATTACTTAGTATGTTTGGGTGGCTCAAATTTATGCCATTATTTATGGTATGGATTATAGTTAATATTATCTTAGGTTTTACGGTTGGTAAAATTCTGAGTACAAGTCAAATTAAGTTGGTTAATTGGCAATTTGATAATATTTCGGTGTTTCTCAAATTGGCGATCGCCAGCGTCGCAGTTATTATCCTCATAATTGGCCTAACTGCCGCGATCGCACCCCCTAATAACTGGGACTCTATGACCTATCACATGAGTAGAGTAGTTCACTGGATGCAAAATGGTAGCGTTAATCACTATCCCACCTCAATTACTAGACAAATATCCCTTGGTCTTTGGTCGGGTTTTGCTGTGACAAATCTGCAAATTCTTAGTGGTGGCGATCGCCTCGCTAATTTCGTTCAATGGGTTAGTATGGTAGGGAGTATTATCGGGATATCGTTAATTGCTAAACAACTGGGTGGGGGACTGCGATCGCAGGTATTTGCCGCCGTTTTCTGTGCCACAATTCCCATGGGTATTTTACAAGCATCTAGCACTCAAACCGACTATGTGGGTGCATTTTGGATGGTGGCTTTTGTCTATTATACACTCATTTCTATTCAAGATAAAAAAAGAGTTTCCTATCCCTTAGCTATTGGTGCAAGTTTAGGTTTAGCCGTATTAACTAAAGGAACCGCCTATTTTTATCTTTTTCCCTTCGGATTATGGTTTGGCTTAGTTAGTCTCCAGCAATGTGGCTGGAAAGTATGGCAACCCTTTATGGTTATTGGTGCGATCGCTTTAGCTATTAATTTCGGTCATTTTCAGAGAAATTATGAGGTATTTGGTTCAATTTTAGGAACCTCTGGAGACTACAAACTAGAGGTTTTCAGCATCCCGATTTTAATTTCTAACACTATCCGAAATATAGCCCTACACCTAAGCACTTCATCTCGAGATATTAATCTACTATTAATTAATGGTATTGCCGCCGTTCACCAATTAATTGGAGTTGATATTAACGACCAAAGAACCACTTTTCCGCCCGGTCAAAATTTCGATATTCATACCTTAATAAATCATGAAGATTTGGCAGGCAATCCTATTCATATAATATTATTTATGGGATTATCTATTTTATTTGTCATCAAATTACCTAAATTTCCTCAACCACAGCGCTACTATTTAGCCATTTATATGCTGTCGATTATAGTGGGATTTTTATTGTTCTGTACCTTGATTGCTTGGTCTCCTTGGCGCAGTCGTCTACATTTACCCCTTTTCGTCCTATCCTCAGCATTTATAGGAGTAATTATGGACAAATTATTAAAGCCTAAAATTGCCAATTCAGTAGCTATAATTATGATGATTGCTTCCTTATTGTGGTTAATTTGTAATGAATCAAGACCTCTAGTTTTTAACAGTAAGATTTGGTCAGAAAATCAGGTAAATAATCTTTGGACTCTTAGCCGTAACGACCAATATTTTATTAATATACCAAAACTGCAAGCACCCTATAGTGAATCAGTAGATTTTATCCTAACTGAAAACTGTACAGATGTCGGATTGATTCTTGGGGGTGACACCTGGGAATATCCTTTTTGGGTACTGTTTAAGCAAAAAAGCGATCGCCCTATCACACTTAGACATATTATGATAAATAATGAATCTGCCATCAAAGCCAAAATATCCCCCCATCAGGACTTTTCTCCCTGCGCTATTATCGCCAGTGGTGTAGCAGAAATCAACAACCCTGAAATCATTATTGACCAACAAGTTTATCAACCCCAATGGTCAAAAGAGGTGGTGACAGTTTTTATTAAACACAATTAATCAACCAAATTATGACCAAGCTAATTATTCAGATACCCTGTTTTAACGAAGCACCAACTATCGGACTTACCCTATCGGAACTTCCCCGCCAAATCCCCGGTATCGATTGTGTAGAATGGCTAATTATTAATGATGGTAGTATTGATAATACTGTAGAAGTTGCCAAAGCCTGTGGTGTTGATTATGTGGTAAATTTTGACCATAATCAAGGTTTGGCTAAAGCATTTATGGCAGGAATTGAAGCATCATTAAAAGCCGGAGCAGATATTATTGTTAACACCGATGCTGATAACCAATACTGCGCCCAAGATATACCCAAACTCATCGAACCCATTTTATTAGGTTATGCAGAAGTCGTCATTGGAGCCAGACCAATTCAGAATATTAAACACTTTTCTGCTGCTAAAAAGTTCCTGCAAAAACTCGGTAGTCGTGTTGTGCGAGTTGCCAGTAGCACTAAAATAGCCGATGCTCCCAGTGGTTTTAGAGCTTTCAGTCGCCAAGCAGCCATGCAGCTTAATGTTTTTAATGAATATACTTATACCTTAGAAAGCATTATTCAAGCAGGTCAAAAAGGTATCGCTATTACATCCGTACCCATCCGTACTAATTCCTATTTACGACCTTCCCGATTAGTTAAAAGTATTCCTTCCTATATCCAGCGGTCAATTTTTACCATTTTTAGAATTTTCATGACCTATAGACCGCTGCGATTATTCACTTTTATAGGAAGTTTTCCCCTGAGTTTAGGACTGATATTATGTATCCGTTGGTTAGTGCTATTTGTGGGAGAACCTACCCGCGCTCGCGCTCCCAGTTTAATTTTAGCGGCTATCCTAATTTTAATTGGTTTTCAATTGTGGATGTTTGGTTTAATTGCTGATTTAATGGCTGTAAATCGAAAAATGCTAGAAGATATTCAACTGCGCCTGCGTAGGATGGAATATGACCATCACAAAGACAACTAAATTTTAGCCCTAGGATTTGTCTCTATGAAGCGATTTATTTCCATTGCCGTTAGCATTATTATCCTGTCAATTATTTATTCTAAAATTGACCTGCAAGGATTAGCAGACATCTTTCTAAATTCCGATCGCTTTTGGATGCCTGTGAGTTTAGCCATGGTAATTCCTATTACTTTATTTACCGCTTGGCGACTACAACAACTTATGCCCAAAAGCACCTATCTCGGATTTGCAGAAGCCAACCGCCTCATTCTCGCCGCCAGCGTCCTCAACATGGTTTTACCGTCCAAAATGGGGGATATTGCTAAAGCCTACTTCATGCGAGAACGGGGGCATTTGAGCGGTTCCCTGTCCCTTTCCCTGGTGGTTTTTGAGAAATCCTGCGACCTACTCTCCCTGCTGCTATGGTGCGTATTTGGATTGCTTTTGTATCCCCAAAAAGACCTGCTATTCTGGACTATGACCCTTGGTGTAACTATCGGTTTATTGGTGGGATTATCAATTTTAGGCTCCCGTAAATTTGCTGATTTATTCTTCCGAATAATTCGCAAAGTTGCCCCCAATAAAATTAAAGAAAAAGTTAAAAAACTGCAAATCTCATGGGCTCAAATGCACAATTACTTCTGGAGCGACAAACGCCAACTTGTGAAAATTAGCGCGACTTCAATTTTTATCTGGTTTCTCCATCTCTTGCAAATCTGGTTTTTTATCCTAGCTCTCAACGCCTGGGCTCCATTTATGTCCAGCCTCGCCCTTTCTCCCCTGGCAATTTTAGCGGGTTTATTACCCCTAACTTTCGCGGGAGTCGGAACTCGGGATGCAGCACTGGTTATCTTCTATGAACCTTATTTTGATGCCACTGTGGCCGCAGGTTTGGGTCTACTGTGTACAGCTCGATATTTCCTACCCGCCATCGGCGGTTTACCATTTTTAGGACAGTATTTAACAACGATTAAAACCATGAAACAATCCGATATCTCCGAATATTAATTAGGTAATTATCATGAAAAATACCCGCGTTGCATGGTTGCTTACATCTGCTTTTTACTACTGGCAACCTTCCCTGAGTTGCTACAGCCAGTTATTTCCAGATACCACGGTTTTTACCAGTCGCTGGCATGGTTTCGCACCGGGACTAGAGGATAGTTTTAGAGTGGAAATTTTAGGCGATCGCCAAATTATTTCCCTGAGAAAATCTGCCAATAGTTATGGAGATAATTTTACCTATCTTCCCCTAAATATTGTCAAGCGATTACTCCAGTTTAAACCAGATTTAATTTTTTCTAACTCCTTTGGCGTGTGGACAATTTTAGCCATTTTATTTAAACCTATAGGAGGTTGGCGAGTTGTCATCGCTTACGAGGGGAGTTCCCCCGGTGTAGACTATCGTAACTCCCCCCTACGTCTAGCTATTAGACGCGGTATGGTAAAAGCTGCTGACGCTTGTATTACCAACTCTCACGGTGGCAAAAACTATCTAATAGAGATTCTAAATGCCAAAGAAAATCAAGTTTTTGTTCATCCCTATGAGGTGCCATGGGTGCAATCCCTGGGTACTCCTGATCGGGATTTAAAATCTACATATTCTCAAAAGCTAACCTTTTTATTTGTAGGGGTAATTATTCCTCGCAAAGGCTTGAGCTATCTTTTAGAAGCCTGTGCTATACTACAAAAACAGGGAGAAACTAATTATCAGTTATGGGTTGTGGGTGATGGTGAGCAACGACAGGAGTTAGAAACCTTTTGTCAACACAATCAACTCACTAATTATGTGCGTTGGTTTGGTCGGGTAGAATACAATAACTTAGCCACTTATTTCACCCAAGCTGATATTTTTGTCTTACCCACTTTGGAGGATACTTGGGGGATGGTAGTATTAGAGGCAATGGTTTTAGGGCGACCTATTTTGTGTTCTGAATTAGCCGGAGCATCGGAATTAATTACCGATGGAGAAAACGGTTATTGTTTTCATCCCCAACAGCCGGAATATTTAGCAGAATTGATGACCCGGTTTATTCACAATCCCGAATTAGCTAGGTTAATGGGAATGCGATCGCAAAAATTAATGAATAATTACACCCCCCAAGCCGCAGCTAATTTTCTCAATCAAGTTACATCTTTTATATTTCCAAATTCCTAAACCAAAGGAGGAGGCGTGGAACCTTTAAATATTCTAATTTCAGCTTACGCCTGTCGCCCCGGAGAAGGTTCAGAACCGGGGGTAGGTTGGCATACTATTCAGGAAGTAGCAAAATATCATAATGTTTGGGTTCTCACCCGACAAAATAACCGCCCAACCATTGAAGCCCAACTCAACCAAAACCCCATTATTAAACTACAGGTAATTTACTGCGAACCTCCCTCCTGGCTGCGACCACTCCATCTCAAAAAAAAGCTAGTTTACCTGCACTATTATTTATGGCAAATAGCAGCTTATTTAGTTGCCAAAAAACTCCAGGAAACCATAAATTTTCACATAGTGCATCATGTCACCTATGTTCGCCACTCAACCCCCAGTTTTTTAGCACTTCTTCCTATTCCTTTTTTATGGGGACCAGTAGGGGGTGGAGAATCAGCTCCCAAAGCCTTCTGGAAAGACTTTGGTTGGCGGGGAATTATGTATGAAATAATGCGAGATATAGCCAGGACTTTAGGAGAATTAGACCCCTTCGTTAAACTCACTGCCCAACGCAGTATTTTAGCCAGGGGAACCACCGCAGAAACCACCCAGAGACTCAGAAAATTAGGGGCGAAAAATGTAGAGGTTTTATCTCAATTAGGATTATCGGATTTAGAAATCACTCAACTCAACCAGTGTGGCGACTCTCAACCTCAAGGGGTTAAATTTATCAGTATCGGTCGCCTGTTACACTGGAAAGGGTTTCATCTCGGACTCAAAGCCTTCGCCCAAGCAAAATTCCCTCCAGATGCTGAATATTGGATCGTCGGAGACGGGCCAGAACGCCGCCGACTTGAAACCCTAGTTCAAAATTTGGGAATTACCAACCAAGTGAAATTCTGGAATCACTTATCTCGACCGGAAACCCTAAAAAAACTATCAGAATGCTTGGCGTTAGTTCATCCCAGCTTACACGAATCTGGGGGCTTAGTTTGTGTAGAAGCAATGGCGGCGGGTCGCCCGGTTATTTGCCTAGATTGGGGAGGACCAGGGCTAATTGTTACCGAAAAAACTGGGTTTAAGATACCGGCTGATCAGCCCCAACAAGCAATTGATGGTTTAGCTAATGCTATGACAATTTTAGCTAATAATTCTGCTGTTTTTGACGATTATAGGCTTGCAGGAAGGCAGAGAGTTCAAGAATTTTATAGCTGGAAAGTTAAGGGTAAGTTACTGAATCAAACCTATGAAAAAATGCTCGAATATAAATGATATTATTAATCTGATTTACAAATTAGGAGAATCCTATGATTAGCGTCATCATGGCTTGTTATAATGCCGAAAATTTTTTAGATCCTGCAATTGTAAGCATTCTCAATCAAACTTTTACTGAATTTGAATTAATTATGGTCGATGATGGCTCCGAAGACGAGACAATTCAAATTATCGAACGATACCAGAAACAAGATGATCGGATTAGGGTAATTCATTCAGATCACGGTGGTGCAAGTCAGGCAAGAAACTTGGGAATTGAGGTTGCTAAATATCCCTGGATTGGGATTATGGATTCTGACGATATTGCCCTTCCTCAACGCTTTGAGCGCCAAATGGAGGTAATTGCTGCCATGCCTCAATTGGTCGGTTTAGGAGCCACAGTTCATCATATTAATTCCCGAGGGGAGATTTTAAGTGTTTCCCCTTTAGGTCCGACAACTGAAGCACAATTTTACCAAATGCGTCAGCAAGGCCATGTGGTTAATCTCAACCACCCAACAGCATTATTTAAAAAAGATATTATACTCAAAGTGGGTGGATATCGGGCTGAATTTTTTCCTGCTGAGGATTTGGAACTGATGGATCGCATGGCTGAGTATGGGCCGATTATCTCGCTTCCAGAACCCCTTTTGCTTTATCGAGTTCATTCTCAAAGTGGCTCTATGCAACGCTTCTTTTTTCAACGCCAAGTGATGCGATATGTAAGATCTCGTCACGTCGCGCGTTTAGAAGGAAAACCAGAGCCGACATTTGAAGAATTTATCCAAGAACGTGCGGCTTGGCCTATCCTTAAACGTCTGAGCAAATATTTAGAAACCTTGGCAATGTTTTACTATCGCAGATCGGGATTACTGGTCGGAGAAAAACAATATATTCCTGCTTCTTTTTATTTGGGATTATCAGCTATTTTAAATCCCCAATATACATTGCCTAGAATTTGGGGTCAGGTTCTCTCACCCCAAACTAGAGAAATGGTGAAAACGTCTAGTCGCTTGGTGAAATAATTGTGAATATCATTATTTTTAATAGCCTCCTACTTCCCCCCTCTCAAACGTTTATCCGAGATCCGGCTGAAAAATTACAAAAGTATACTGCTTACTATGTTGGCTGTCGTCGAGTTAATGGCTTGTATTTACCACCGGAACGAACCATGGTTATTAATCAAGATAATGCCCTCGGTAAGGTGCAGGAACAGGTGTTTAAATTAATTGGATTTGCTCCGGGTATCTACAGGAAAATTAAACAATTAGATCCGGTTCTCATTCACGCTCAATTTGGCTTGAGTGGGGCGTTAGTGTTGCCGTGGGTACGATCGCTAAAAATTCCCCTTATCGTTCACTACCGGGGCGCAGATGCTACGGTAAATAAAGAATCATCTCAGTATACCTCCCTCAATCACTGGATTTATTTTCAACGCCAAGAAACCCTCAAAAGGGAGGCTAAACTATTTTTAACGGTGTCTAAATTTATCCATAACCAACTCGTGAAACAGGGGTTTCCGCCTGAAAAGATTCGCTCCCACTATCATGGGGTTGATGTCGATAAATTTGCACCCGATCCGGTGATCGTTCGGGAACCTGTGGTGTTATTTGTCGGCCGTTTAACCGAAAAAAAAGGCTGTAAATATTTAATTAAGGCGATCGCTCAAATACAATCCCAACAACCAGATCTAAAATTAGTGATCATTGGTGATGGCCCCCTACGAACCGCCCTAGAAACCGCCGCCGCCAATACCCTCAAAGATTACCAATTTTTAGGCTTACAACCCCCGGAAGTTGTTAAATATTGGATGAACCGCGCCCGCATTATGGCAACTCCCAGCATCACCGCATCCCAGGGAGACTCAGAAGGCTTACCCAACGTGGTACTGGAAGCCCAGGCCATGGGACTTCCTGTGGTCAGCACCTACCACGCAGGGATCCCAGAAGCCGTCATCGATGGAGAAACCGGGTTTCTGAGTCCCGAAGGAGATGTGGCGGGGTTGGCAGAGTCTATATTACGATTATTCAATGATGCTGAACTTTGGCAAAAACTTAGTCAGCGAAGCCGAGAACACATGGAGGCGAACTTCAACCGCGATCGCCAAACGCGAAGATTAGAAGAAATTTATACAACAGTTTTAGCGCCGCCAGGATTAGGGAACGCAACAGAGCCAGCATAATGAAAAAGTTTACTGTATAATAACTATAGCAATTTACTGAGCCATAAACTCAATCTTAATGCGTATTTTGTCTATTCATAACAATTATCAAATTCGAGGCGGGGAAGACGAATCAGCCCAAGCCGAAGCCAATTTGCTCAAAGAAAATGGTAATCAAGTTGATATTTATCAAGATAGCAATGATCGAGTTGCCACCCTTAATCAAACCAATTTAGCCTTGACAACCATTTGGTCTACAGAAGCCTACCAAATAGTTAAACAGAAGTTACGAACTCATCCCACAGATATTGTCCATGTTCAAAACTTTTTCCCCTTGATATCTCCATCGGTATACTATGCGGCTAAATCTGAGGGAGTTCCCGTAGTTCAGACCCTCCGAAATTACCGATTAATTTGCCCTAATGGATTATTTTTTAGAGACGATCGCATTTGTGAAGATTGCCTAGGTAAATTTGTACCTTATCCCGGAGTTATTCACGCCTGTTACCGACAAAATCGAGCCGCCAGTGGCGTAACTGCAACCATGTTAACCCTACACCGTATGGCTCGCACGTGGGTAAATCAGGTAGATATATTTATTACCCTCAGCCAATTTGCGCGCCAGAAATTTATTCAAGCCGGGTGGTCAGAAGACCAAATAATCGTTAAACCTAACTTTGTCTATCCCGATCCCGGAGTTGGCAACGGGGAAGGGGGATATGCACTCTTTGTAGGTAGATTATCTGTAGAAAAAGGCTTAGATGTGCTGATTGATGCTTGGCAAAATCTCCGTCAACCAGTACCCTTAAAAATTGTGGGAGATGGTCCTTTAGTTCCCCGTGTCCAAGCCGCTGCTGAGAAATTACCTCACATTCAATGGTTAGGACGTAGACCCCTCCCAGAAGTGTATAAATTGATGGGAGAAGCAATGGTTTTAATTTTCCCTTCTAAATGGTATGAAACCTTTGGTAGAGTGGCTGTAGAAGCCTTTGCTAAGGGTACTCCGGTCATTGCTTCTAACTTAGGTGCGATCGCCGAATTAGTAGAACATGGTCGCACGGGACTCCTATTTAAACCCGGCGATCCTATCAGTCTTACCGAACAAGTTGACTCCCTAATTTCTCATCCCAAAAAACTCCCCCAAATGCGTCGAGAAGCACGAGCAGAATTTGAAGCCAAGTATACAGCACCACAAAATTATCAGCAACTTAAATCAATTTACCAGTTAGTTTTAAGTAAATCCTAGTAGATTTAGTTACTCATGAAAATTAACCACAATCAGCCAATATTAACTAAACCCAAAAAAGGATATATTAAACTATCTACCCTGACTCTAGTTGCCTTCAGTTCGGCATTTTTTTCCCGGGTACTTCAGCTTTTAAAATTCCCATCAATTGTTAACTTATTGCATCTGGGAATAGTGCCATGGCTGTTTGCTTTTGCTCTGTGGAAAACCAAAGTCAAAGACCGACAACAAATTACCATCATTAAAGAAATGGTAGTTGCCCTATTTATCTTTCTGGTAATTTCGGTAGCAAGTGCCTTATTAAATACCGCAGGTTTAATTAATATTGCCGTTAATTTCTTGTTGTTATGTGAACATTTTTTATTTATTGTTATTATTCTGACTGTCCCGATTACTTTAGATAAGTTAAACCAATTGCGTGGCTATATTGTTTTTGCATCCTTCACTAATCTAGCATTTGCCTATGTGCAACAGTATGTTCTGCATCTCCATCTACGCCAGGGATTAGAAGACAATATCAAAGGTGTTTTTATTGCCCAAGGTGCCGGTCATGTCATCGGTGCTTCTGTATCATTAACCTTTGGAATTTACTATTTTTTTGCTGCCAAAAATCTGCCTATATGGTTGCGGACTGTGGTGATTTTAGCAACTTTTTGGCACATGGTTATTTCTGATGCTAAACAGGTGGTTTTAGTGTTTGGCATTGCTGGAGTATTTCTGCTATTGACTAAGTTTAAAAATCTGGCTGATGCCATTAAGTTTTTAATTATTTTTGGGATATTATCTTATGGGTTTTGGTGGGCGATTCATAATGTACCTGGTATGGGTGCTTTTCAAACTTGGATGCGGCCGGAAATTTATGGACCCGAAGGAGAAGCTACTTTACTGAAATCTGCTACCTTTCGCATTGTTCCGACTTTCTATGAGTCTCCCCTTCATCCTTTACTAGGCTTAGGTCCTGGTCACACTGTAGGAAGACTAGGAGGCTGGATGCTGCGGGAATATGCGTTTATTTTAAGACCCCTTGGGGCTACTTCACACCCAGCTACTAATGCCATTTGGGGAGCCGCAGGAGCTAGTTGGTTAGGAGATCAATCGAGTATGTTTTCTCCCCTGTTTGGTTGGGCGGGAATTTGGGGAGATGTAGGTTTTTTGGGACTGGCATCATTTTTATATATTTGGTTTGTGGTTTGGCGTAGACTCTGTTTTGATGATATTTCTAAGTTTCTGGTTTTATGTCCCTTGTCTTTTGGGTTAATTTTTACTCAGATGGAGGAACCAGGTTATATGATTTATCTGGTTTGTATTGTGGTTTTGCGATGGCAAGAATATCACTTTAGTCGTCAATCTACTTATATCCCTAAACCGCCACGACTAACTATTAAGACTCTTCTGAGACCTAAAGTTTTACTCCGCGCTTTATTGCTAATAGGATAGTGGGGTAATTATTACCGGATTCTGATTAACTTAACTTTTAGATAGTCTGGGGACTGATTGACCGCCTAGCAGTTGATGGGTTTCTCGCAATAATTGGGGGATTTTATCGGCGTGGGGACTATTTTTTAAACAGTGGCTTAAATCTACTTGGTCAATAGTGGCGGCGTTTTGTCCGGGGAACCAATGACCACCATTTCCGAGTAAGTTATAGCGCATTTTACCATATTCTATCATATCGTATGCGATCGCCAAATTTCTTAACCACAGAATGATGGGAATATTAATATTATTGGGTGTATCTTCTGGGTTAGGTAAACCCTGATTCCATGTCTTTAACCAATCTTCCCCTAGGGCTTCTATAGAGGTTTTCTCTAGCTTTTCTAAAATGGGGGGTACGATTTCATCCCAACGGTCTAGGAGGTCAAGAGTCTGTAAATGTTCATCAAAATCTGTAGGTTTAGATGCGCCTAAACTGAGGGTATGAACCTGGGGATGAGATAAACAAAATAAGTTGTTAAATACAATGGGACTAATGGGAGAACATAGGTCTACCAACTTTTGAGGCGGATCATATAATTTCCCACCTTTATCAGAAGGACTGATGATAAATACTCCCATATCATGACGGGTGGCGGCTTCAATAGCGCGCCAATTTAGTTGATTGATATAATACCAGTGTAGGTTAACATAGTCGAATTTATCAGTAGCGATCGCATTAACAATAACATCCGTTGGCGCGTGGGTGGAAAAGCCAATAAATCTCACTTTTCCTTCTTTTTGTAATTCTTGAGCCACTTCTAAACAGCCACCGGGTCGAATCGAATATTCTAAAAGTTCCGGGGTATTAATCCCATGCAGACCCAATAAATCTACATGGTCTAACTGTAAATATTTCAGGGATTTTTCAAAGTCACGGCGAAACTCAGCCGGGTCAGGTTTCGGGGAAACTTTGGTTTGAACAATTAGCCTTTCCCGGGGTAGTTTTGGTAAAATCCAACCCAGTTGCATCTCTGATGTACCGTAACCCCTAGCGGTTTCAATATGGTTAATTCCCGACTCTAGGGAACGGCGAATTACCGCTTCTAAATTCCGCTGACTTTCGGGGGGTATTTTTTCAGGAGAGGCATCTTGCCATTGATATTGATACCGCATTCCACCACAGGATAATACAGGCATCGGCAGTTCAGTTCGTCCAAACCGTCTATAGTGCATCATCGGCTATTTCCATTGCAACAATTAGGGGAAATAGAAACCAGTGCTTGTGTTTCTATCCCCCGGTTTTTAGGATTATGAAATCTCGCGGACAATAGGTTGACCGTCTTTGATTTCTCCCACTAGGATAACATCAGCTACACCCACAAACAAACCATTTTCTAAAACCCCAGGAATATTGTTGAGGGTTTTTTCTAATTCGGCGGGATTATCGATCGCATCAAATTTGACATCAATCACCATATTTCCCTGGTCTGTAATCACAGGTCCAGCTTTTTTGACTCCCATTCTCAGGGTCGGTTTCCCCCCAAGTTTAGTAATAGCTGCCATTACCGGAGTCATCGCCATTGGTATAACTTCCACGGGTAATAAAAATGTAGAACCCAGACGATCTACCATTTTAGAACCATCTACAACTACAATAAACTGATCTGCTAAACAGTCTACAATTTTTTCGCGAGTGTGAGCGGCACCACCACCTTTGATTAAATTTTTGTTAGGATCGACCTCATCAGCACCATCAATAGCGATATCAATATGGTCAATTTCATCTAAAGTGGTGAGGGGAATGCCATATTCCTTGGCAAGTACAGAGGCTTGGAATGAGGTGGGAACGCCTTTAATATCTTTGATTTCCCCACTTTTGAGGCGTTCTCCTAAAAATTGAATTGTGTATGCTGTGGTTGACCCCGTTCCCAGTCCGACAATGGAACCGGATTTAACCCGGTCTGCTGCCGCTTTGCCAACCTGTTGCTTCATTAACTTAACGGGGTCTTGTTCTGGACTCATGCTAAATACTCCTAAAGGACAGTTTTGGATAACTGTAGTTTGATCAACAATTTTTACTTTATCGCGTTTTGTACCTTGGCAAACATCAGATTTGAGTCAAAACCAAAATTCCCTAGGGTTGGATAAGTAGCGTTGGTGTTGTATTATATCATAGCATAGCCTTGGTTTGAATAAGTGATAACTTTGGGTAACTGTTGGAGGGTTGCCAATTCTGCCTAATACTATCACAGATTATTATTAGTTGTATAAACACGCATTTGAGGTAAGTTAGTGAATTCCGAACAGATTAAGGTTTATTGTTGTCAAGGTCAGCAATTTTTGAGTCAGGGTGATTATCCGGCTAGTATTGACGCTTATATGAAGGCTTTAGAACTGGATCTTAATAATGCCGAGGTTTATATCCTGTTGGCAGAAGCATATATTTATAATCAGGAAATTGATCCGGCTATTTCGGCTTTAGAAAAGGCTTTGGAATTACAGCCTGATTTGGCTACGGCCTATGGGCGAGTTGGTAATGCTCTGCAAAGGTGTAATTTTCTGGATTTGGCGATTTGGGCTTATACTCAAGGGTTAGAAATCGAGCCTAATTATAGCATAGCTTATAGTAATTTGGCAGGTATTTATTATCAACAAGAGAGATGGAATGAGGCGATTAATTGTTATCAGAAATGCCTAGAAATTGCTCCTAATTTAGCGATTGTTCATTGGATGTTAGGAAATGCTCTGATTAAATCAGGGGATATTTCGGGGGCGATTACCTGTTATCAGCGGGCGATTAATCTACAACCTAATCGACCAGAATTTTATTTAAAACTGGGGGAAGCGTTGGCAAAAAATCGTCAGATTAATGAGGCGATCGCCAATTATCAAACCGCCCTAAAACTTGATGCTAATAATAGTGATATTCTCGCCAAAATTGCCGAATTAAAATCTCTGCTAGAAACTCCAGTTTCGGGGTCTATCAGTGAATCGATGAATTTTATAGAAGATGCCACCGACAGTTTTGATGAACAGGGGGTAGATTTTTCTGGTCAAGTCTTAGAAGGGGAATTACACTATCAGGAAGACACCCAGGAATCAGAGGATTTAGTTACCTCTCCCACTGAACAGTTATTAATTAAAACTGATGAGAAATTTGTGGCAGAAAAGCCGATAAATCCCAGGGTATTATCTTTACAAAAACAAGCAGAATTATATTTATCTCAAGGCAAATTAGAGGAAACTGTTGCCACCTGTCAGGAAATATTAAAACTCGATCCTAATTTTTTATTAGTCTATGTAGTCCTAGGTAATGCCTTACATTTTCAAGGCAAAATATCCTCAGCAATTCGCGCCTATAATCAAGCCTTAGAAATTAATCCTAATTTTGCGGAAGTTCATGCTAATCTAGCGACGATGTATCTGCAAAATGGGCAGGTAAACGAAGCGATCGCCGCTTATCAAAAGTCCATTGAGATTAAACCGGACTTGGCGGCGGTACATTGGAATTTAGGGAGAGTTTATCAACAATTAGGAAATACAGAAGCCGCCATTAATTCCTGGAAAATCGCCTTAGAATTAAAACCCGATTTAGTAGAAGCCGAATTTAACTTTGAGTTTGGCAATATTCTGGCGCGGCGGGGTGAATACGAACAGGCGATCGCCAGTTATCAACGGGCAATTTCCCGGAAACCCAATTGGGCGGAACCCTATGCTAATATCGGCTGTTTACGGGTGCAGCAAGACCGATTAGAAGAGGCTTTAGAACAGTTACAAAAAGCCATTTCTCTCAACCCCAAAATGCCAGAAATGTATCTACACACCGCCCGTATTTTTACCAAAATGCGCCGCCACCAAGATGCCATTAATCACTATCAAAAAGTCATTGAGCTGAAACCCAATTTTCCCGATGCCTATGCTAATTTAGCTAATATGCAGGCAACCATTGGACAACTACCAGAGGCGATCGCCAACTATCAAAAAACCCTACAATTAAAACCAGAATGGGCAGAAGTTTACTGTCGCCTCGCCCACATTCAAAAACAAAAGGAACCCAAAGAAGCCGTAGCCAACCTAGAAAAAGCCCTGGAGCTTAAACCAGATTTTGCCGAAGCCTATCAACAACTATGTGATCTTCTCAGCCATTCCACCAATTTAGGAAAAGCCCGAAAAGTAGCCGATCGCTACTGGGAAAACTGCGGTAAAACTCTACCAGTCCTATGTGCGATCGCCTATATTTTTTCCTATACTCAATCAGGGGCTTGTGAACAGGCATTAGCCAAACTAGAAGAATTGATAAAAATCTGTAATAATAGCATAGAAACCCTGACCCAGATTGAAATTAGGCTAATTTATGAAATCATTTTATTTACAGTTCCTCACCTCCGGGATAACTTAGAAGGAAACGCCCACTTTTATCGTCTAATTTGTCAATATTATTACCAAGAACCCATAGCCACTCCCCCGTCGATTTATGCCGAACCGCGTTCACCTTTAAAAATCGGTTTTCTTTCCAAGCATTTTCGCCGCCATTCCGTGGGTTGGTGTGCGGAAGGAGTCATCAAAGAAATGTCCGCAATTACCCCCCATATTAATTTATATATTAGTGGGATACTGCACCCCGACGAGGTAACAGCCAGATATGAACAAACCGTGGCTAAATGTTATTGGCCGAAATCCTATCCTAATGGTTTTGCATCCCCAGAAGAATTAAGTCAACAAATCCGAAGCGATCGCATTGATGTATTAGTTGATCTCGACTCAGTAACCATTCCAGTAAACGTGCAAGTTTTGCATAAATCCCCCGCCCCAGTTTGTGTAACTTGGTTAGGATTTGATGCCCCCTATCTCACCCGTAATCACTATCTAATTTGTGACCAACATAGTCACCCACCAGGAATAGAAAAACATTATCTCGAACGCCTAGTTAGGCTACCAGATACCGCCGTAGCCATAGCCGGACTTCCCACCCGTCCCGTAGATAGAAACATGGTAAGACAACAGTTAAATATCCCCCCGAATGCAGTAGCTTATCTATGCGTTGCGCCGGGGCGAAAAACCAATGGGGAGATGATTAAAGCCCAGGTTAATATTCTGCGATCGGTTCCCAATAGTGTATTAATTCGGAAAGGTCAAGGCGATGCCCAACTCCTGCGAGAAATGTATAACCAAGCCTGCCAAGAAGTAGGGGTTGATCTAAATCGTTTAATCTTCTTAGGACTCACCCAAACCGAAGAAGAACACCGGGCGATTTATAAAGTTGCGGATGTCATGTTAGATTCCTACCCCTACAATGGAGGAACCCATAACCTAGAGGCATTATGGTCAGAATTACCCGTAGTCACCAGGTCAGGCAGACAGTATTTATCGCGGATGGGTTATGCTTTCCTAAAAGCAGTTAACCTAGATATAGGTGTAGCTTGGAGTTGGGAAGAATACACCCAACTAGGGATTGAATTTGGTCACAATGCCCCATTAAGACAGCAAATTAGTAGCCATTTAGCCAGAGTTAAACAACCAGACACCCTCGCCCCCTTGTGGAATCCTAAACAGTTAGCCGCTCAAATGTATCGAACTTTTGAACAATTAAGGCACGTCACTAATTAGGAACATCTCGCCCAGAAACGTTATCATGGACGATAGCACAATTAACTGTTGAGTTGGACCACTAAGGTCGCTATCGTGGAACATCCCGTTTCATCTACTGTTCACTGTATTAACCCCAAATGCCCTAAACCCCACGGCCAGCCTTGGGGTAATAGGTTTTGTCAAAGTTGCGGTGCGCCATTGCAACTCAACGATCGCTATATTCCCTTAGATAGTCTAGGAAGTGGGGGATTTTCCCGGCTGTACACCATTTGGGACTTGAAAACCAAATCCGAAAAAGTCCTGAAAGTCCTCGTGCAACCCGACCCCAAAGCCCTAGAATTATTTGAACAAGAAGCCAGAGTTTTGGCATCCCTACACCATTCGGGAGTCCCACGGGTAGTCCCAGACGGCTATTTTTTCCTACGAAGACGCAACCGTAAACCGTTAGAATTTCCCTGCTTAGTCATGGAAAAAATTAACGGCCCTACCTTGGAGGAAGTTCTCGCCGAATATCCCCAAGGCTGTCCTGAAGAGTTGGTCATGCTGTGGCTGCATCAGGCTTTGGATATTTTGCGGGAGTTACACAAACGCGGAATTGTACACCGAGACCTGAAACCGTCTAACCTGATGTTGCGTTTACCCCACCCACAAACCCTCGACTACAACCACCTTGCCGATAGTCCCTTGGTGATGATTGACTTTGGCGGCGCGAAACAAATTGGGGCTTTAGTCCATAGCGATCGAGAAACTACCCCCAGAAGCCATACCCGCCTAGTTTCTCCCGGTTATAGTCCCCCGGAACAAATAGTTGGAGCCGCCATAACTCCGGCTGCCGATTTTTATGCTTTGGGGCGAACCTGTATCCACCTGTTAACGGGTGTGTTTCCCGCCGAACTTGAAGACCCCATGACCGGAAAATTGCAATGGCATCGGGTGGCAATCACTCCAGCCTTGGCGGAATTACTTGATTGTATGGTCGAGAATGATCTAAATAACCGCCCCCAAAATGCTGATGATATTCAAACCGATCTATTCCGCATCGCCAGAATGAAAAAGCATCCCCGCCGAATGATGTCATTTCCTCAACTGTGTCTCGATGTGATCAAAACTGCATTGATTGAAGTCGATCGCATTATCTGGACGGGATTACAATTGGTTGGGCGGAGCGTCCTGGCTATATCTCAGGCTACCACTCAAACCCTTTGGCAAATCGGGCTGGCTAGTTCAGGAGGCATGGTGGGGGCAGGGTTAGGGTTTATTTTAGCCTATCAGTCTCCCTTCGGTCAAATATTAGGGGATTTACTCAAGCCTTCTTTACACCTGTTTTTCCGTCATCTATCTAATAATTTGGGCGCGGAAATTATAGTGTTAAGTTTAGCTGGTTTAGGCACAGGTTTGGGCTTGACCGATGGCGCAGGTTTTAATCAACGCCGTCGCTATAAATGGGCGGCCGGGATGGGTGTATTAGGATATTTAACGGGGGGGTTACTGTGGCGCATTATCAGTACCATCTCCTCAGTGCCAGGGTTGGGCAATTTGGCTATGGCGAGATGGTTTTGTATAGGAATTACTACCCTTATTTTAACGTGGGGATTGGGTTGGAAAAGCCATCGCTCGGTTTATGCGATCGTTTCCGCCAGCACCACCAGCGCCATTTTTTGGGGTTTAGCTAACTTGGAGATTCGGCAAATTGATCTATTACTACAATTTCCCCAAGTTGGCCTGATACCAGAGTGGTTACAGTTCTGGTCTGGTATTACTTTTGTCGGTTTATTGGGCTGCACCATTGCTTTATCTTTGGCAGTAATTCACTATGTAATTATCCCGATTTTACGCCTTCTAGGATGGAAATAAATATCAGCAATAATCCCGCTGTTGATAGCAGTGTTTATATGTCTAGTTACTCATCAAATATAGGTAAAGTAAACCAGAATGTTGCTCCTTCCTTCGGAGTGGCGATCGCACCTATTTTACCACCGTGGGCGTTGATAATTTGCCGACACAAATATAAACCCAAACCTAACCCTTGAATATTACCCACAGTTCGCCCCCGTTTATATAAATCAAAAATCCCATCTAATTCCTGTTCACTCATACCATTACCATTGTCTTTTACAGTGCATCGGATTAACTTAACCTCGGTATTTTTTAGGGAGATAAATTCTGTAATTAACTCCGCTGACAGAGTGATAATAATACCCGGAGGATTATATTTAATCGCATTATATAACAGATTATCAAAAACTCTCCATAGCTGATTAGGGTCAGCTTGAACAGCCGGTAAATTCTCCGGTATCTGATTGTTTATTTCCGCTTGTTCCTTTTGTAAAATTAGCTCTAATTCTAGAGATAATCTGTTAGTAAATTGACGCAAATTTAACGATTGACAATTAAGATGAATACCTTTTAATTCTATATCGCTGGTTTGCACAAGGGAATTAATCAAAGCCAATTGGCGCGTGCAACTGTTAGCCATGCGCTTTAAAATTGATGGGGCTACAGGTAATTCTTCATAATTTTCTGGTATTTTTTTCAGGAGATTTTGCAGCACCATTAACATTCCAGTAACCGGATTTCGTAAATCATGGGACATGGCATGAATATAAATCCGCAGTGCCGATTCTATATTTTGGCGCTCCGTAATTTCTCGCTCTAATTCATGATTTTGGGTGATTAATTGCTGTTTTTGTTGACTAATAGTTAGCTGGGTTCTCACCCTCGCTAAGACTTCCTGCACATGAAAGGGTTTAGTAATATAATCTACCCCTCCCAAATCAAAAGCTAATACCTTATCCATCGTATCACTCAACGCACTCAGAAAAATAATAGGAATCTCTCTAGTTGTCGGGTCATCCTTTAAATATTTAGCCACCTGATAACCGTCTAATTCTGGCATCATAATATCCAGTAAAATCAAATCAGGTGTTTCCGCTTCTACCGCCTGTAGCGCCCGCTGACCATTGATAGCTTTACGGACTTTATAGCCCTGTTCTAGTAACATTTGCGACAGGAGGCGCAGGTTCTCTGGAATATCATCAACAATCAAAATATCAGGTTGAAATTCCGAACTAATATCGCGATTCATATTGGAAATCCCTATAATACAACTCAAATCAAAGTTTGAGTAACATCATTTATTGTATCTAATCGAAAATTATTTACCAACTCCGTGAGAGTGGCCACCAATTCCGTTTCTGATTCGGGAATTTGAGTAATTAATTGGAATACCTCCGCATCATCCCCAGAAATAGCCGCCTTATGAAGCCGTTTTAGCCAATCGAAAGGCATCACCATTAAGGCTTGCGGTGTAAGGGGGCGCAGTGATTGAGAAGCAGCGCTAGGGGGGTTAGCTTCCATCAGATAACGGTAGCGCAGACCTAAATGAATTGCCATTTTTTCCAGTAAATCGGGATTCTGAAAAGGTTTGCGTAAGATATCATCACAGCCAGCATCTATAATATCTACTTCCTGTTCACTTAGGGCGCTGGCGGTGAGAGCAATTATTTTAACTTGATCACCACAGGGACGCGATCGAATTTGGCGCGTCGCCTCATAGCCATCCATAATTGGCATCCGCATATCCATCCAAATTAGTTGCGGTTTGTGAGTTTCCCAAGTGGCGATCGCCTCCCGACCATTTTCTGCTTCCAAAACCTGAAATCCTAAAGGTTCTATAATTCTAGCTACCAATAGTCGGTTTTCTGGAACTTCATCTACTACTAAAATTCGGTAATTTTGACCATCAGATTCAATCGCAATTTTCCGGCTAGACAGAGGAGTAATAGTCAGGGGCTGGGCTGTAGCTAAATCTAACGGAATCTCAAAACTAAATTTACTCCCCACACCCCTAGTGCTATCAACTGTAATATCTCCTCCCATTAACTTCACAAATTTTCGACTAATTGGCAACCCTAACCCGGTTCCTTCCTGAGAATAACGCCCGGTTTCTGTTTGCACAAAAGCATCAAATAAAGCATTGATTTCCTCACTCGATATTCCTGGCCCTGTATCTTCAACCATAAACTGCATCAGTACAGTATTAGAATCTGTCTCAGCATCTTTAGGTGTTGGTAGAGTCTTAGTGTATAATGTAACTTCCCCCGCTATGGTGAATTTAATAGCATTAGCGAGTAAATTGATTAAAACTTGTCGCAGCTTTTTCTCATCACCTAACACATATCGAGGTAAATATATGGGGCGATTAATAGTTAAGATAATATCTTGATTGGCAGCTTTTAATTTAAACATTTCCTCCAAGGTTTCCAGAAGGCGATGCAGGTCAAAAGGATGAATTTCGAAAGTGATTTTTCCCGCTTCAATTTTGGATAAATCCAGAATATCATTAATCAGTTCTAGGAGGTGTTCACCACTGCGATTAATAATTGCTAATTCCTGGGAACCTTCAGCAAATATGGGGTTATCAGCCATCAATTGACTAAACCCCAGAATCGCATTAAGGGGGGTTCTTAATTCATGGCTCATATTGGCTAAAAATGTACTTTTGGCACGGTTGGCAGCATCGGCAGCGCGTCTGGCTTCTTCTAGGGCAATATTTTGGGTAGCTAGTTTCAGCCTTTGTTGTTTTTCTCGTTCTAATAAATTGGCTTGGGCGAGGGCTATTCCCATTTTAGCAGCTACTGATTCTAAAAGATCGATTTCTTCATCTGTCCAGGTGCGACTGTTGCTACATTGACTTAGATAAATTGCGCCGTTGGGTTCGCTGTGATAGGATGTGCGAATAGCTAAAAGAGATTTGATTTCAAATTGCTGGCAAAACTCTAGGGCTCCTTGTAGGTTGTTATCCCTGTTAATATCTTCGGTAATGATGGCGACATCCTGACTGAGAATCCTGTCAATATAGGGATAATTTTCTAGGGAATATTGCTGATTTAAAATCGGGGGATACTCACATTTTAAATATTCCGCAACGGCTTTAATTTGGGGTGTGGGGCTAGATAAATAAGTGTAAATTGTACAGCGATCGACCGCGAAGGTTTGACCAATACGGTTGGCGGCAGTTTGAAAAATTTGCTGGGAATCCAAACTAGATCTTAGTTCCTCCGTGATTTGTCGCAGCAGTCTTTCTCTCTCAAATTGGCGGCGGAGAGCTTCTTCTGCTCGGCGGCGATCGGTGATATCATTACTGCTAGTAAGTAGACATTCTTGGCTGTTCAAATTAATGATATCTGCCGAAATTAATCCGCTTCTAATCTCACCATTTTTAGTTCTGAATTCTAGTTCAAAGTTGCGAACTTGACGATTTTTGGCTATAATACCTAACATCTCTGACCGTTGCTCAGAATATACCCAGAGGTTGAGTTCGTCCAGGGTGCGATTGATAATTTCTTCGGAATTGTAGCCGGTGACTAAGCAAAAACTTTCATTAACTTCTAGGTGAATACCATCATCAAGACGACTGATTGTAATGGGGTTAGGGGCTGCATGAAAGGCTGTCGAAAATTTTTGTTCTGACTCCCTAAGTGCAGCTTCTGCGGCTTTACGTTCTCGCACTGCGGCTTCGGCAATTTTAACTTTTTGTTCCAGTTGTTGAGTACGCTCTGCCACTTTTTGTTCTAACCTATAGGAGTATTCCTGAAGTTGACTATAGGAAAGTTTTAATTGTCCCCGCATTTGTTTAAAAGATCTGGCGAGGGTGCGAAGTTCTTGAGTGCAACTATTTCCGACTTTCTGATTCCAGTCGCCCCTAGATAGGGCGTTAGCAGCTTTGGCTAAATCGATAATGGGGCGAGTAATCCACTCTCCGGTTATCCATCCTATGGCGATCGCTACTGCTAAAGCAATTACAGATAATCCCATGGTAAGGCGGGTATTATTTTGGATATTGTGCATAAAATCAGCTTCGGGAATCACCACCACAATCAACCATCTTAAACCTCGTTCATCCCGAAAAGGTAGCAGTTTTATATATTGAGTTTCACCATTAAATGGGATTTTTCTAAAATAAGAATTATCGATGCGATCAAATCTATCAAATTCATCTTTTAAATATTGACTAATTTCTTGAATTAAAGGGTTGGTACTAACTAAAGCAGCCTGTCTAATGATGCGATCTTCTTCCTGTTTAAACAGGGGTTCTGAGGTAGAACTTGCTACTAATAAACCTTCATGATCAATAATAAATGCCTTTCCCGTTTCTCCAATATCTAAACTATTCAAAACTTGACCAATATAAGACAGACTGATCACAATACTCATGACTCCATCAGCTTCCGTGGAATCAGGGGAAGAAGAAATAATTTTACTAGCACTAATTTGCAGAATTGGGGGAGGTTCAAACCGGGTATAAATTTGGCTCCAAACAGGTTGATCAGTGCCGATCGCCACCCGATACCAGGGTCGTAAACGAGGATCATAATCGGGATCAATATAATCTGGTGGTTGTCTATTAATTGCCTCCAAGCTATTGTAGCGATACAAATCAAAGTTGGTATATGCGCCAGCAATTCCTATTTGTAATTGACCATCTTTAGTGCGGGAAGTTGAGCGATATTCTCCCTGCTTATTACCAAGAGAAATAATATCAATGGATTCAAAAAAGTTAGCTTTTCTCCAGAAATACAATTCCCATCCTGATAAATCTTCAACATCTAGTAATCCCAAAGCTACGGCATCTTGAATATCCCGACCTACTATAAAAGGAATTTCTAAGTAGTGAGTTATATTTTCTTCAATGCGATTTACAATTTCAACAATCAACCTGTAAGCTAGATAATCAACCGCTTTCTGTCCGTTTCTGAAAGACAGATATCCTACGATACCAACAGTTGCAAAAATTTGGACTACGAAAGGTATAACTAACAGTCCCCGCAGCGATATTTTAGAGGATATCCCGGTGATTAAGCGACGACGGATAGACCACATTTTGGGGAGACGCATCATAGCTAGGTGAGTGATGATATGATCTAATAGGGGAAGTTGAGATCTGATTTTAGTCCCAACTTCCCTATCTATAAACTATCAGGTTTTGGCCTAAAGTGCATTTAAACCTAACATTCCTTGGAGGGTAAAGTAGGTAAATGAGAATACACTTATTAGTAAACTTAACAGGGCGATCGCTGTCACAGGACGGTTTAAAAGAGGTTTGAGACGTTCAAACAGGAAATAGAAAATCCCCAGAGTAAACGTAATCAGGTAGCGGGGATAGCGGGATACATTCTGAAAAAAGTCTTGCATAGGTTAATCTAATTCAATGGCTAGGGAGTGACATCAGTATACCATTATAATTAATTAACTGGGCAACTGTTGCTAGTTGCCCCTAGGGATGTACTCAACAATTGAGTTAATTTAGGCGATCGCCTGATTCGAGATCAAACCAGTGCATCTGTTTTCGCGATAGGCTTAATTTTACCTGCTCACTTTCCCAAAGTTGGTCAGCCGGAATCACCGCCCGCAGAGTTTGTTCAGAGCCGTTAATGCGGACACTCAAAAGTTTTTCTTTACCCAAATCTTCCATTAAATAGACCTGTCCTTCAACTATATCGCCATCGGCTTCCTCTCCTAAAGATACATCCTCTGGACGAATCCCAAAAACCACAGCTTTTGGGGAAGTTGGTAAATAGGGTAAAGTTAAACTAAACTCTCCTAAAATCGCCTGATTTTCCTGACAGTCTAAGGTTAATAAATTCATTTGGGGACTGCCCACAAATCCCGCTACAAACCGATTAGCAGGCTGCATATAAATCTCACTAGGAGAGGCTAACTGCTGCAAATATCCATCATAAAGCACCGCAATTTTACTAGAAAGAGTCATGGCTTCTGTTTGGTCATGGGTGACATAAACCACAGGTTTTTGCTGAGATTCAAATAACTGTTTCAGGTCGGCGCGGACTTGTTCCCGCAACAGTGCATCTAAATTACTCAGGGGTTCATCTAACAGAAAAACATCAGGGTTACGGACTAGCGCTCTGGCTAAAGCCACCCGCTGACGCTGACCCCCAGAAAGTTGCCCAGGTTTACGCTCTAAGAGATGTTGAATTCCCAAACGGTTCGATACATCATTAACCCGTTTTTCTATCTCTATACTATCAACTTTCCGCAATTTCAAAGAGGTTGAAATATTTTCAGAAACGGTCATGTGAGGATATAACGCATAACTCTGAAATACCATCGCCATATTGCGTTTACCAGGGGGAATATTGGTTAAATCTTCTCCCCCTAAAATCACCTGACCCTGGGTAGGTTGATCTAACCCAGCAATCATCCTTAATAGGGTTGATTTCCCACAACCAGAGGGACCCAGAAGAGTGAGAAACTCCCCATCATTGACATTGACACTTACATCTTTAACTGGGATGACATTATGATCGAAGTGTTTACGCAGGTTTTTTAGTTCTAATTTAGCCATGATTTCGATAATTACAGAACATTTATTGAGGTGATTTTAGCCTTTGACAGCGCCGGCTGTGATTCCTTGAACAATACGACGTTGGAACATTAACACTAAAATAACTAGGGGAATAGTTCCGGTTACGGTAGCAGCAGCAATAGGACCATAGGGGATTTCAAAAATAGATGCACCTCCAATTTGTGCAACGGCTACCGGAATGGTATACATTTCTTCGCGGGTGATAAAGGTGAGGGCGAAAATAAACTCATTCCAGGCGAAAATAAAGGTGAGAATTCCGGTGGTTACTAAAGCAGGTATGGTCATGGGTACAACTATCTGTAACAGCATCCCAACGGTTCCATATCCGTCAATTTTGGCGGAGTCTTCTAGGTCTTTGGGTAGTTGTTGGAAAAAACTTCTCAAGACCAAAATTGTCAGGGGTAAATTAATGGCAGTGTAGGGGATAATTAGGGCGATGTAGTTGTTACCTAATCCCATAAATTTGACAATTTCCAGCAACCCTAAAAATAGGAGAACATAGGGAAACAAACTGATAATTAGGACAAAGCCGAGGATGACATTTTCTCCCGGTATTTTTAATCTAGTTAGGGTGTAGGCGGCGGGGGCTCCAACTCCTAAACATAGAAGGGTTGAAGTTAGGGAAACTAAAGCACTATTAAACACATAGCGCAGAAAGTGCCAGCCTAAACTTTGATAGTGTTGAAAGGTGAGTTGATCCAAACTGGGAAAATAAACATTGGGAATGGTGGAAATAGATTCATTGGTTTTTAAAGAAGTTAGCAACTGCCATAATACGGGCGCTAGACAAAATATGATGGTGAGAATAACACCTATCCACAGTAAAATTCGACCCCAGTTTATTGGGCTTGTTTTATCAGTTTCTGAGGATTGATTAGCAACGGTCATTGATTATTTACCTCCCATAACATTTACGCGAGTTCTTGATAGGAAAAAGGCAGCGATCGCCACAGCTAAAATCAGCAGTAAAAAGGTGACTACAACTAAGGATGCACCATAGCCAAAATCCAGATATCGGCGCACCGTAGCATAGATATAAATAGACACGGTTTCTGTAGCCCCACCGGGTCCCCCGCCAGTCATGACTTGCACCAAGTCAAAAATACCAAATGCTTGGGCAAACCGAAACAGTAAAGCAATGATAATTTGGGGCATCACTAGGGGGATAGTAATTTGCCAAAAACTCTGCCACTGGTTAGCGCCATCAATGGCATGGGCTTCATATAAATCACTAGAAATAGACTGCAAACCAGCTAGGAGAATAATGGCAATAAAAGGGGTGGTTTTCCACACATCAGCGATAATCATAGCTGACATAGCGCGGGTGGGATCGCCTAGCCAAGTAATCTGGCTATCAATGAATCCTAAGCGGGTAAGAATATCATTAACTACCCCATACTGATCGTTAAAAATCCACGCCCAGGCTAACCCCATGACGGCTGTGGGTAACGCCCAAGGAATTAGGGAAGATGTGCGGACAAAACCTCGCCCAAAAAATGCTTGATTTAATACTAAGGCGATGCCCATACCAATCACCAATTCTAAGAAAATAGAGATGATGGTAAAAACGCTAGTATTCCACATGGTTTGCCAAAAGCGACCATCTCCAATTAGGCGCTGATAGTTGGCTAATCCTGAAAAAATTGGTTCTAATTGAGTGCCTAAATTATTGGTAAATAAACTCAACCAAAATGCCCGACCTATGGGATAAATAAACACAAAGCCAAGAATTAGCAAAGCTGGTGCTATTAAGATCCATCCGGTGAGTTTCTCTTGGCGTTCCATCTGATTGTTAATTCTTTCATTCATGATTAATCAGTTATCGATTCAACAGGGCGCGGGTTTCATTGGCGGCGGCTTCCATGGCTTTTTCTGGGGTTCTGCTTCCGGTTAGGGCGGCGCTTAGATACCTTTGCAAAATATCAGAAGCCTGGGCATATTGAGCGATCGGAGGCCTTAAAACTGGGTTCTGTACTACTTGTAATAAGTTGGGAAGATAGCTAAACTTCTCGACTAATTTTGGGTCATTAAATAGGGAGATTCTGGAGGGTACATAACCAGTTTCTAAAAAGTATTTGCGCTGAACTTCGGGTTGATTAAAGAAGTTGATCACCGTCCAGGCTTCATCTTTATGAGGAGAAGTAGAGGAAATGCCAAATCCCCAACCTCCTAAACAAGCACCACTATTTTTACCTGGGGCGTGTACCATTGGTTTAATGGCAAAATTTCCGGCTATGTCTGAGTTGGAGGCGAGGGAATAAACATAAGGCCAGTTTCTTAAAAAGGCAGTATTACCACTTTCAAATAGGCGGCGAGTTTCTTCTTCGGCGTAGGTGGTCACTCCGGGGGGAGAAATGTTTTTGGTAATGGTATCTCGGAGAAATTGCACAGCGGCGATCGCTTCCGGTTTATCTAATCCTACTTCTTTGGTCTCTGGGTCGATCCAAAATCCTCCAGAACCTTCTAAAATTTCGGTAAACATAGCCGATAAACCTTCGTATTGTCTACCTTGCCACAAATAACCCCATTGGGCTAAATCTTGTTCTTGTAGCCTTTGGGATATGTCTATTAATTCCTCGAAGGTGTCGGGAGGTTCTGCGCCAATTTCGGCTAATAAATCAGTCCGATAATAGAGCATTCCTCCGTCTGTACGGAAGGGCATTCGATAAAGTTTATCTTGATAGCGTCCCCCTTCAATATCTCCTTCTAAATAAGCCTGTAACTGTCCTGGAGTCACCCGATTAGATAAATCATATAACCACCCAGCGGCTGCGAACTTTTGCACCCAAACGATATCCATATAAGCGAGATCGTAGGGAGAATCTCCGAGTAAAAAAGCGGAGGTGTAGAGGTCTTCAACTAAATTGGTGTTATTGGGTCCGCTGATGACTTCTAAGCGGATATTTTCGTGGTTTTCATTAAAGTCTTTAACCAGGGGTTGCCATTGGGCTGCTTCCAAGGCTTGGACTAACACCCTCACGGTTACGGGTTGTTGGCTAAAAACGGGAACAATAACGCACAATACCGCTAATAAACTGGCGATCGCTAATCCTAAATTTCGCCAAAATCTGGAAGCTCTTAGATTAAATAAGCGGGTCTTAGTTTTGACATTAACTCTGTGTTCCTGTAACATTATTAAATTTTCCCAATTGACAACCGGAAACAATACCTATGTCCTAAGAGAGACCTGATCAACCCTAGTATCAAATCAGGTCAGGGCTATATTTTGCTTATGATTATACAAATTTGGGGGAATTATGGCAAGGCAACTTTAGATTACTTAATATATATTTTTCAGGTGCTGATCTTCAAATTTCCGTATAATCTGACACAGTATTGATTGTATTCATCTTTTCAGTAGGATAGTATCAACCAATTAAAAACTATTTTTATCCATTAATTATCGTGGAGCGATCGCTGACCAACCCCCTAGCATAACAATTACATTGACTTATAGACGCGACCCTAGTAAAATCTTCGGAAGGTTAATTGATCAGACCTTGATAATTTAGGAAAGACCAGTGTTAGACATTAAACTGATTCGGGAAAATCCACAAGAGATTCAACAACGCCTCAACCGTCGGGGAAACTATGACCTAGAAGCCATCTTAGAATTAGATGAAAAACGGAGGGAACTTGAACAGCAACGCATTCAACTAGAAACCCGCAGCAACGAGATCGGTAAACTTGTAGGAGAAAAAATCAAATCGGGAACCGACCCCAAAGGGCCAGAAATTCAAGCATTGAGGGAAGAAGGACAGCAAATAAAGTCCCAGTTAAGTGACTTAGAACCCCAAGAAAAAGACCTAGAATCACAAATTACTAGCCTATTACTTCCGTTACCAAACCTTCCTAGTGACACCACCCCAGAGGGAAAAAGCGAAGCCGAAAATGTGGAAGTACGCCGCTGGGGAGATGAATATAAACTCCCAAATACGGATATTTTACCCCATTGGGAAATCGGAGAAAAGCTAGGAATTCTCAACTTTGAACGAGGGGTAAAGATTGCCCAAAGTCGTTTTGTTAGCTTAGTGGGTGCTGGGGCGGCATTAGAGCGCGCATTAGTTCAATTTATGCTGGATACTCACACAGCTAACGGCTATTTAGAAGTGATACCACCCCTGCTAGTTAATAGTATATCTTTAACTGCTACAGGTCAATTACCTAAATTTGCGGAAGAGAGTTTTAAATGTGCTGATGATGATTTATGGTTAATTCCTACTTCAGAAGTACCGGTAGTTAACCTATATCGTGATGAAATTTTAGAAGGTGAACAACTCCCTATTTATCACTGTTCATTTACTCCATGTTTTCGGCGGGAGGCGGGAAGCTATGGAAAGGATACCAGAGGTCTAATTAGACTGCATCAGTTTAATAAAGTGGAATTGGTGAAATTAGTACACCCAGATACTTCGGAGTTAGAACATGAAAAACTGGTAGCAGATGCTGAAGGAATTTTACAGGCTTTAAAATTACCCTATCGCGTTATAGAATTGTGTACCGGAGATTTGGGATTTGCGGCGGCTAAATGTTATGATTTGGAAGTATGGCTACCTTCAGCAGGAACTTACCGAGAAATTTCGAGTTGTTCTAATGTTAAAGATTTCCAAGCCAGACGTGCCAATATTCGCTTCCGGGAAGCGAAAGGCGACCCTAAGAAAAAGAAAAAGAAAACTGAGTTTGTTCATGCTTTAAATGGTTCTGGTTTGGCGGTTGGACGAACTATGGCGGCCGTTTTAGAAAACTATCAGCAGCCGGACGGAAGCGTTAAGGTTCCCGAGGTTTTGCAGCCTTATTTGGGGCGAGAGGTTTTGTAAAATGTGGCTGGTATGTTAACTTAAAAAAACAGTGGGGTTTTGCTTAGGCTTAACCCCAAGGTAAAAATCAACGATTTTCAGCGGGACATAATAATGATACCAGTAAAAATTAGGGAAAGTCCGATCCACTGATTAAAATCAAATCTTTCACCAAATAGTAAATTTCCGGCGATCGCAATTAAAGTAAAGCTAATTCCGGCAAAAATTGGATAAGCAGTAGAAACCGGAAGTTGATCTAAGGCTTTAGCAAATAAAATCACATTAACCCCATAGACCATAATGCCACCAATAAACCAAGGAGAAAGCAACAGAGTTAACAAACTTGGATCGGTAGCTACCAGTCGCGATTTTTTTAACAGCAAACTACCGACACAGTTATTAATTGCTGCCAAAATCAAAAATCCCCAACCACTTAAATAAAAATTCATAGGATACCATTTAACTTAATTTATTCTAGCCATTTAGTGTTAATGACTCTGCCGCCAGAGTAATAACCTACTTCCCCAGGTTGAATCCTGTCTTTGATTTGAATGCGAAAAGATTGCATAGTCTGAAAATCCACATCAGAAATTATAAAGTTTTGGGTTTCTAATCTTTGGTCAAAGGGAATATGCACATTCATAAAATAAGTACCTGGTGATAATAGTTTAACCCAGTATTCTCGATCGCCAATGCGGTCTACATTTAAAGAATTAGAGGGATTAATCAAATTATTAAATGTGGCATTGTTGAGTAATTCAATTTCTGACTCTGCAAAAAGTTGGCCAGCAGCATATAAGCCATTGCGATAAATATAGACTCCATTTAAGTTGTCTGGTATATTAATTAAAAACATTCTGCGTCCTTGGATTTCCTGATCAATGCTTTCAATTATCTGTTTAGCTATCTGTCCCGCTAAATTCCAGTTTTGATTAAAACTATACAAATAATAAGATAAAATGATTGATATCATCAGAAATTGAATTGCTAAAAGTACACGAAATCTAGCCAGAGAAACACCAATAACTAATACCAATAAAATCACCAAAAATGCTGATGGTAAATATAGGAGTCTTTCTCCTTCTGTATGGGACAAGGAAATGCGAATATTAATCACAGGCAATAAAGAAGTTCCAAATAATCCTAACAAAAGAAGTGCTAATTTTGCAATTAATATATAAACCCCTTGTTGGCACAAACAGACGACCACAAAAGTACAAATAATGGTCATAAATATGGCAAAAAATATCACCCAGTTTTCTTCTGGAATATTAGGAAGTGGGGGAATGATAATTCTGAGGCTAGAAGCCAAACCTCGCTGGATAATGTCAAGATTAAAGTTGGTGTGAACCCCGCTTCCGTAGCCTCCTAAAAATTGTCTAATTCCCAAGTATCTTAGCCCCAAATAAATTGGCAAAACTGAGGCATACATTAGCGGTAAATATAGTATTTCTAATAAATTAATGTAATAGTTTTTATTCAGGTAATTATATAATTCATATAAAAATACTAATCCTGGGTAAATAATGACTGATTCTTTGGATAGTAAACCCAGAAAAAATAGGATATATGATATAAAAAATAATCGGTTATTGTCGGTTTCTTTATATTTAAGATAACCACAAAATGCCGCCAAGCCAAAGCAAGTAGCGACGAGATCGGATCTGGCTGATATCCAGGTAACAGCTTCAACATGACTATGAAGAATAATGAAAATAAAGCCGGAGACTAGGGAGAAAATATTAATTAATTTTCCGGCTATATCTGCACCCCTAAACAACAGCCGAGACATTGCATAAACCAGAAAAGCATTTAAGCCATGGAAAAATAAGTTGGTGAGGTGATAACCAAGGGGGTTCAGTTCCCAGAGTTGATAATCAGCAAATAGAGTTAGGGAAATTAGGGGACGAAAAAATACATCTGGTGGGGTTGTCCAGACACCAAATGCACCTTTGGTTTTAATTTGATAAATCCAGTTAAAATCATCGGATAAGAAAAAAGAGTTGATGATGTTTCCATAGGCGATCGCTGTTAAAATCCAGCCAGAAATTAAAGTGATTGCGTGCCATTTTAACCAGGAATCCGTCTGCTTTTGGGATTTTATCATCTTTGTTTAAAACCAATTAGAACTTTATTTTAAAATCAAATTAATGGTCAGTATACCCATAAAATTTGACGGTAAATTACCCCGATAGCCAGCTATTAAGATATTAATAGTTCCAGCCAATTCTACTGACTAAAATTAATAGAAAATCGCTGTCCTTCGATAGTTCCAGCCACAAAAATAGAACTAATCTCATTGTGGGAATTATAGCGAATATTGGCAGTTCCCATAACTCCGGGAATTGTCGCCCCAGTAATTTTCATCTCCAAACCAGAAGCCGTTTCGCGGGCTATATTACCCGTTAACTTGACTGGATTTTCCCTACTATCCCAAAAGGTTAGTTCAGCATTACCACTGCTATCAACATTAATAGAGGCGGCGGTAATAGATTCTTGAAAGCGACTATTAACCGAATAAATTCCACTACCAGTTTGACTAAGTTGTAATTCTCGGCGGGTAGTTTGAGCGCGCGCCATAGGTGTTGGCATCACGGTTAAAGACCCAGGGGATACCCCTACCAAAATTCCTAGCATAATTAGCCAAAATCGGTGAATATTCATGGTTATTTTTTTCTGCAAAACTTACCCAACAAGCGATCGCCATTAGGGACAGAACCCCTAATCATCAGATCCATTTCTTGACCACTATCTGTCAATCTATTTTATACTGCATCAACCTCAAATGATCAAATTTGCGGTATGATATGCAATTTAGCACTGGTAGGACATCAGATGATTGACCAACTTTTAGATGGACGGTATCAGATCCTAGAGATAATCAGGTCGGGGGAATTTGGGAGTACCTATCTAGCCAAAGATACCCGTCGCCCTGGGGAACCTATATGCTTTGTCAAGCATCTACGATTTTTGGTAGAAGATCCCCAATTATTTAAGAATACTTACCGTCGCTTTCAACAGGAAGCCGAGGTTCTAGAAAAGTTATCCCACCACGACCAAATCCCCCAACTGCTGGCTTATTTTGAACAAAACCAGGAATTTTATCTGGTCGAATCCTATATAAATGGACAGTCCCTAGCCCAGGAAATTTTACCCGGTCAACCTTTATCAGAAAATTCGGTAATTGCCATCGTCTCAGAAGTTCTAGAAATTCTTAATTTTGTTCATGATCAAGGAGTAATTCACCGGGATATTAAACCTAGTAATCTGCTGAGGCGGGATGCAGATCAAAAAATTATGTTATTAGATTTTGGGGCGGTTAAAGAAATTGGTTTTAACCAAAATAATAATCCTCCTACGGCGAGAATTGGCACTTTAGAATATATGCCCATCGAGCAATTCGAGTGTAATCCTCGCTTGAATAGCGATATTTATGCCCTGGGAATGATTGCTATTCAAGCATTAACTGGAATGGCAGCTTATGAATTACGAAAAATTCGAGAAAATTATCCGACCAATGCTGGGGAATTATTCTGGCGAGATTTAGCCATTGTTAGTCCTGAGTTTGCCGAGATTATCGATCGCATGGTTAAACCAGACTACCGAGAAAGATATCAGTCAAGCGAGGCAGTTTTGGCAGATATTAATAATCTCAGTAATCCTTCTCAAACTGATGCGAATAAACTCGAAAGATACCGAGAAGAAGTTAAGCGCATCTGCAATTATGAAGGGGAAATATCAGTAGTAGGTCGCCAAATTTTAGAAGAGCTACGAGTGAGTTTACAAATCTCCGAACCCCAAGCCAAAGCCATGGAAGACGAGATTCTTAATCCTTACCGTCGAGATCACCAGAAAGGCGATCGCTATCAACAAGCCCTGACCGAAGCCATTATACAGCAATATCCATTAGCCAAGAAAACCAGAGCAGAATTAGACCGACTGCAAAAAATGTTGGGAATTTCTGATCAGGATATGGCTATCATTGAAGCCAATATTTTACAATACCCGTTAACCAGAGAAACCAGAGAAGAATTAAGGCGACTTCAGCAGTTATTAGGTCTTTCTGATGATCATGTAGCTTTGATAGAGGCTCAAATTTTACCGGAATCTTGGTTAAATCAGATTTTAAGCCAATTAAATCCCGATCACGATCGTCTTCTGTCCTGGCGTTGGGGATTGGTCATTAGTGGAATTATCATAGCTATTATCGGTTTAGGTTGGGGATTATATCAATATAATAACTGGATACAATCCCGAGCACAAGCCGATATTAAAGAACAACTTGATACCGAAAAAATTAACTATATTCAGTCATTATTAGCCGCCAATAACTATCAAGATTGTATTACCGCTGCCCAAACCTTTCCAGAGTCTTCACCTCAGTATGCTGTCGCCCAGGAGTTACTCAGCCAATGTCAAGATGTGATTAGCTGGAAACAAGCAAAAGTTAACACATTCCCCATTCATACAGCCGCCGTCCAGTCCGTTGCCGTCAGTCCTGATGGTAGGATAATTGCTAGTGGTAGCCGAGATAACACCACCAGACTTTGGCATATAGAAACCGGGGAAGTGCTGCAAAATTTTGTAGGCAATTCATCAGCTATTCTCTCCGTAGATTTTAGTAATGATGGCTTATCATTAGCAGCCGGGACTCAACTATCTCAGGTGATAGAATGGAATCTGGAAACCATTGAATGGTATCCTCCATTAGTGGGAGCATCTCCCATTGAAGCTCTACAAATTAGCCCTGATAATAGAGCGATCGCCACCGGAAGTGCTGATGGTAATGTGCGAGTTTGGAATCGGAGAACTGGGTTAATTTTATATAAC
This sequence comes from Limnospira sp. PMC 289.06, assembly GCF_032350395.1. Taxonomy (NCBI): domain Bacteria; kingdom Bacillati; phylum Cyanobacteriota; class Cyanophyceae; order Oscillatoriales; family Sirenicapillariaceae; genus Limnospira; species Limnospira sp. PMC 289.06. The sequence continues at coordinate 704 of NZ_JARPLC010000032.1, read as the reverse complement.
AATAATCAGCATTCAACCATTGTTTATTCCGTAGCATTTACCCCCAATGGCCGTTGGTTGGTTACTGGTTCAGGGGATGGCAATATTCACATTATTGATTGGCAGATAGATCAGTTACGCCATAGATTTCCAGGACATACCGGAGAAGTGCGATCGCTTGCGATTACCCCTGATGGTCTGCAAATTGTCAGTGGTGGTACAGATAACAATATCAAAATCTGGAACCTAATAACAGCAGAAGAAGCGAGAACCCTAACAGGTCATAGAGGCGCAGTTATTGCCGTAGCTGTCAGTCCTGATGGCACACAAATTGCTAGTAGTAGTCGCGATAGAACCGTCAAAATATGGGACTTAGAAACTGGGGAATTACTTAATACTTTAACTAACCCTCAAGCTGTAGTTAATTCTCTAGTTTTTGGTATTAATTCCGCCACCTTAATCGGAGGCACCCAGGATGGAATGGTTGTAGTCTGGCAGCGATAATCTGGCGTTATGGGGGGTTCACCATCAGGATTTTAGCTGTAGGGGATGGCAACCACAGACCATTACCCCTAGGGGTATCCAGTACCCAGCACCATCTGAAGTTGTTGCCCGAAACCCAAGCATTGAAGAAATTTTAGGCTGCCAGACTTTTTGGTATAAGTCTATAAAAAAGTGCGAGACGTTCAGGCATGAAATAGGGTTGCAATACCCGAAATAACCGC
>NZ_JARPLC010000031.1:0-44754 GCF_032350395.1 Limnospira sp. PMC 289.06 | reverse complement strand
TCTTATTTGATTCCTAAACGTCTCGCACCTATTCTCGCTTCTTATACCGTATTGCCCTAAAATATTAACCTAATTTGAGATTAAATCATGCTCCCCAAAATGCGACTGCTGAATCGACCCCTACGGCGATCAGCCCAACTAACTTGTCTCCAAATAGCTTTTATTGCGATCGAGAGGGGTTTGGTTTGAGTTGGGCGGTTAGGACTTGCTGCATTGGGGATTAGGTTTAACGGTTTCTCAGAGATGGGATTTGATGATATTTTTGGTGGAATTTCCACCAACGACTGAGGGGAAAGTAGACCACAGGAGCCAATAAACTACTGAGTATGGCTGAACTGATGGCAATTTTTTGGCGATCGCTCCAAATGTCTGCCAAATCATTTGTAATGGTTCCTAAGCCCCATTGGCTAAATTGTAAGGCTCTGATCATCTCGACGATGATCGCCATGCCAAATACAATCATAGCCACGGAGATAAAATCTTCTTGAATATTCTTGAGCAACAACTTAGAAAGTACGAAGGTGATGACGGCAGCAATGACTAATGGAACCGCATGGCTAGGCTGTGGGGCGCTGATGCTATCACTCAAGAAACCCATGACTAAACCAGCAATAATAGCCTGGGGAAGCGATCGCCTGAGACTCCAAGCTACTAACCAGATGACCGGCCAATTAGGACCAATGCCAAACATATCAATACCAGGGACTCTGACGAGCATCAATAAAATACAGGCGATCGCAGAACCCACATTAATCAGAGCATTTAGTAATTGACCATTTGTGATATACATTTAAATCTTAAAAATTGGATTATCCAAATCATTTGTACGGACGAGTTCACCAATCATCTGAACTTGCGCCTACTCTGGGAGTGATGGGTTATTCAAGGCTGAAGACTGTTGCTGATTTTGGTAAACCACCACCCACTCTAAGGAATCAAGGGGAGCAAAAAATGCGATCGCTGCCTCTGGTCCTGTGGCTTTGTTAATATCGACAGATACCACCTTACCCACTGGCCAACCCGGAGGTAAGATTTGGCTAAATACTGAAGTTGTCACCACATCTCCCGGTTGAACATCAGGAACAGTATTAAAAAATACCATAACTCCCTGATTGTTATTGAGACCCTGCAAATAACCCATCTGACGACTACGCGCGACAGCCACACCAATGCGACTGGTAGGGTCAGTCACCAGCAGAACTTTACTGGTGTTGGGGGTGACACTAATAATGCGTCCCACTAAACCACCTGGTCCTATCACTAAGGCGTTTTCTTTAACACCCGCTTGACTTCCCCGCCCCAAAGTTATCTGTTGCCACCAATGGTCAGGACTACGGGCAATCACCGGAGCCACCACACCTTTAAAATTAGGTCTAGTGGAAACATAGTCTACCAGTTCTCCTAACCTTTTGTTTTGCTGTTCCAATTCTTCAACTCTAGCTTCAAGTCCTTGGATAATAGGATTCAGGGACTCAGCTTGTTGTTGTTGTTCCAATCTTTGTTCAGATTGAATTTGAAACGGGCGAGTTATCCAATAATAAACCTCAAACAGTGCAGCACCTTGGGTTTGTCTTACCCATAATGCTGTGAAAACTGCTAAACTTAGCAGTGCTAATTGTGAACCGTATCGATTCCACCAGGTGCGTGTACCCATCTATTCCTCCGCAGCAGCCTACACAAATTATTTAACCAAACAGCTACGGATTTTGTGATTGTCGTGTAAATACCCGTTCAAACTGTTCCATATTCTCTAAAACCCGTCCAGTTCCCAATACTACACAGGAAAGGGGATCTGTAGCCACATGGGTGACAATACCAGTTTCGTGACTAATCAGAGCATCTAAGCCTCTCATCAGAGCTCCTCCCCCGGTTAACATAATCCCTCGATCAATAATATCGGCGGCTAGTTCTGGGGGGGTTAGCTCTAGGGTGCGCTTAATGGCTGTAATAATGTCTGATAGTGGTTCTAGCATACTCTCGCGGATTTCTGCGGCTTTAATGGTGACAGTCCTAGGTAATCCTGAGAGTAAATGAATCCCCCTGACTTCCATAATAGATTGTTCTTCGCCATCAATAGGATAAGCTGAACCTAGATTTATTTTAATCTCTTCAGCGGTTTGATCCCCAATTACTAAATTATGGACTTTTTTCATATATTGGATGATCGCCTCGTTTAGGTCATCCCCGGCGACTCGGAGGGACTCACTCAGCACGTTTCCTTCTAGGCTGAGTACAGCTACTTCTGTGGTTCCGCCACCAATATCAACTATCATATTGCCTGTGGGATCTACCACCGGAAGACCAGCGCCAATAGCTGCGGCGATGGATTGATCTAGCAGTTTGACATCTCCGGCTCCGGCTTGGGTGGCCGCTTCAATTACGGCCCGTCGTTCTAGCCCAGTCACACCACTGGGAACGGCAATTACAATCCGAGGAGCAAAAAGGTGTTTTTTCCCGTCATTAACTTCCCGGATAAATACTCTCAGCATCTGTTCTGTCGCTTCTACATCTGCCACCACCCCATTACGCAGAGGACGTACAACACTGACGTTTTTAGGGGTACGGCCTAACATTTTTTTGGCAGATTCTCCCACGGCTAATGGTGTTTTGTCGTCTTCGTTAATGGCAACTACGGATGGTTTTTGCAGAACTATTCCCTTTCCTGATACATAAATGAGGGTGTTTGCGGTTCCTAGGTCGATGCCCATGTCCCGTGATAAGGAAAAGCGATTAAAAAAGCCCACTGGTGTTTACGCCCCCAATTTTGATTAATTCTTTATTCAACGCTATCTTGGCTATGTTGATACGATACAACTTAGACTATGCACAAACAGCACTGGCAAACTCGGTTGACTGGAATACGAGAAAGCTATTGCTAAGATGACACCCTAGCAGTTTGGCATATTTTTTTTCTCAAACGCAGAATTTCACTGGAAGTTATAACCAGTTTTCTGGTTTGAGTCAATCCTGGTGAACCGATGTGGATTGTAGTATGTTTTGGTCTCAGAGTCTAGTCTTTCAGTGAAGACTTGACTATGTGCTGCTATACATATCCCTGAACTGGGTCAGCCCTAATGTAAGGGTTCGGTGGACAAGGCAAGGTTTCAGGACAAACAAAATAGATCAATTCAAATATCATCCTGGTTCTGGACTTATGGGAAGATAATATATATATAATTTTGGTTTATAATCGGGGTCTACTGGTTTTGCTCACCCGGGTTGACGATGATTATTTGATATAATTCAAGGCTGTTTTGATGGTGAAACAGGAAAGGATAACAGTTGATGCGGCTGCTCTATGAACTGCATCTACCTTGGGCAACTTTTTGGAAAAAGTCAATATATTGGAGATGTCCTTGAGGAAATGCGACATTGAGGGTGAGGGGATCTTCTGTGTCTAGGGGGTCGCCGGGTCCAGCCACTACTTCTAGTATTCCATCTTCATTGGTTCCTAATTTAAGAGGCTGGCGATTTTTCACTTCTCCCTGGGAACTATCTACATAGATAATAATATTTCCGGTATGGAATGCTTTGCCAATTTCCTGAATTAATAATAAAAAGTTGCGATCGCTTCCACCACGACGGATTTCTAATTGACCATCTAGCTCTTGAGATTGGCTATTTACGGTATCACCTACGCCGACGATTAAAGGCATTTGTTGGGGATCAAAATTAGCTTTGACTAACTCTAATAGATCAGCGATCGCCTGGGGACACTGGCGGACATTAAAATCTGCGCCGAGGGGATAACTGCCGGTTTGTTGAAAATAGTAACGATTCAACAAAGCTAAAACCCCAGCTTCTTTAATTGCACCCCTAATCATAAACTGAAAATCCGTAGTACCAGAGTCTCCTAATTTTGCCGGACGTAGAATTTCTTTACCCTGTGTATCTCGCCCTAAATTGGGGGCATAGTGAACAAAAAATGAGTTTTCTAAGCCTTGGGCTTTGGCTTTTTCTAATAACTCGATCATTAACTGATGAATGTCTTGTTGTAAGTCGGCATAAACTTGATGGTGGTTATGGAGGCGATCGTAAAATGAGTTTAAGTTAGCGGTTGGTGAGGCTTGATTATCCAAAACGGAAGCATCAATACATTTTTCTATATCTTCAGGGGCAAAAATATCCTGATGTGTCTGACAAAATCTTTCTAATCGGGCGCGAATTTCACGGGGAACGATCGCCAAAAATTCCAACTCAGCATCAGTAACGCCTGGATGAGATACTTGTCCTTGGCGATTTTGCCATTGCACGCCGCCCCCGGCTAAACCGGGAAGATAAAGCCCTTGTTTGGTTACTAAGTTCGGATCACCAACGGCTCGTTCAATAATACCATTTACGCCACGAGTGCCGATATGTTCTCCATTGGTCAAAACGTAAAAATGACCATCTAACAGGGAAGCGGCGCGCACATAATCTAAACTAATCTGGCGATCAAGGGGATCTTTGACCAATCCCATACAAACCCCATCCAAGTCCTGAATAATCAAGAGGTTTGGAGTCTGAACCAAAACCTGAGTGAGGGTCTGATGGTCAAGGGACAGAGACTGCTGGTGCAATGGGATTTGGGATAATGGTGTCATGGTGGAGCAAAAATTGACCGCGCGATCGCCACTATACCATGTGGCTGGTATTTTCCCAAGCCATGTCTGGCAGAATGAGCCAGGCTATGGCAAAATCGCGATAGACTAGAATGATTATTAAATATACAAGCAGGGCAGTTCCGGCTGTTCTCGACTGACTCTGATTTTAAGGAAGGAATTGTAATGCAGCGCCAGAATCGAGCCGTTTTAGCATTAATGTCCGTAAGTAGTATTATGATCTCAGCCTTTGTGCTGTCGGTTGATGTGGCCCGTAGTCAGTCTAACCCCGTCGAGGTCAGTCCGGCGGAGGTGGAACGATTACAGAATGAACTGCGACTACAGGAGGCGGTACAGGCGGAAGCGAACCAAATTTTTAGCCGGACAATGGCTTTGTTTAATCTGCTGCTGTTGTTGTTGGCTTTGCTGTTGGCGGCGGCGATCGCTGCTTTATGGATTTTACGGCGATCGGTCATTCATGAAGTTACTGGAATTGTGGAAACCCATCTAAACGAACTGGGGGACTTGGAAAATAAAATCACCAGTGGGAATGAACAGGTACAAACTTTGATGAAAAATACCGAGGTGTTAGCTGGTCAATTGAATCAGCAAGCTGAGGGTTTTGAGCAAGATCTGGGAACTCGGCGAGAAGAAATGAACGCTATGCAATCTGAGTTCGTGAAGTCGAGGGAACAGGTGCTACTAAAGTTTGAGGAGCAGATTCAGAAACTACGGGAAACCCGGGAACATTTACAACGGGAATTAACGGCTCGTATGGGAGAGCTGAAGCAACAGGTGGATGAACGGGGGGAGTTGGCTCAACAGGATTTACAGAGGTTGGTGGATACTCTGGAAAATGAATTTTCTCAGGTTCATAATGATTTGGGAAATCGGCGAGAGGCCTGGTTTGAGGAGTTGCAGGAGTCGGCTGGTCAATTTTCTACAGAATTAGCACAATTGCAGGGGCAGACGCAACAGGAACAAAGGTTAATTGTTGATAATTTGAAACAGCTTGGGGAAGTATCAACGCGGGATATTTCGAGAGTGCCAGATGATGTTAATGAACAAAAACAAGCGGTATTGTCTCTGTTAAAGGGTGCGGAACGGGAGTTTGCTACTCAGTTGGCGCAGTTACAACAGGAAGTGAGAAAACAACGGGATTTGGTGTTAGAAAATATCAGCCAAATGGCGGCGGATTTTTCGCCTCAACTGTCAAATATTCGTGAGGAAGCGGAATTGGCAGCTCAGAAGAAGGTGGAAGTGGCTTTATCAGATTTGGAGAGGTTAGGGGAGACTCTGGCGACTCAAATTGCTGACGCTCAGTTGAAAATTCAAGATCGGATTCGGGATAAGTTTCAGTCTCTTAAACAATTGGAAAGTGAGTTTGTGGCTCAGGTGACGGAGGCGCAAACGGGAATTCAAAATCAGAAACAGCGGGTTTTACAAGAGTTGGAAATATTGCAAACTGATGTGGGAAGTCAGTTAAATGGTTTGAAAACGGAAATTCGCGATCGCAAAGATGGTACTTTCCAGAAATTAGATAAGTTTGAAAGTACATTGTCTGAACAGTTGGCGGTGATGCAGTCTGATGCAGAATCGGAAAAACAGCGGATTATTCAACAGTTGGGAACGGTTTATTCGGCAGCAGAAAATCAAAAGGATGAAATCTTGGCACAATTGGTGATGCTGCAAGAGTCTGCGACTACTGATAAACAACGAATTTTGCAGGAGTTGGCTGAGATTTCGCCGACTTTTATCGCTGAGTCTGCTTTGTCAGAAATTTTGCAGAAGTTAGCAGGGGTTAATGAGGAACTGGCTAAGATTAAGGCGGCAAATCCTGAGCTGTTTATGACGGCGGAAGATTATGTGCATCAGGGTAATTCCTATTTTGCTAAGGGTGAGTTTGAGACGGCTTTAGAAATGTTTAATCAGGTGGTGACGCGGAAACCTGATGATTATCGAGCTTGGTTAAATAGGGGTATGACTTTAAGCCGTTTGAGGCGGCTTGAGGAGGCGATCGCTTGCTATGATCGAGCGTTAGAATTGAAGCCAGATTACCATCAGGCTTGGGTTGATCGGGGTGTGGCTCTTGGAAAGTTACAGCGCCACTCCGAAGCGTTTGAGTCTTTTGATCGAGCGGTGAAGGTGCATCAAGATGATGGGGTGGCTTGGTTAAATAGGGGTATGGCTTTGGATGTGTTAGAACGTTATGAGGAGGCGGTTAAGTCTTTTGATGTGGCGACTCACTGTGATCCGAGTTTGGCCAAAGCCTGGAATTATCGGGGTTATACTTTGCTAAAATTGGAGCAGGATGCGATCGCAATAGATAGCTTTAAACGGGCCTTAGAGGTGCAACCAGATTATGCTGATGCTTGCTATAATTTGGCTATGGCTTATGCCATAAATAGTCAGGTTGATTTGGCGACGGAACATCTGGAACAGGCTATTAACTTAAATCCCCGATATGGGAAAGAGGCTCGCACTGATCCTAATTTGGAACCGATCGCTCGTCGGCTGCGTTCTTAGGCTTCATGTTGAGGAATATCAAGTTAGTTCATTTTGTCCATACCATAGACACAGCCAGTCTCACCCCTTTGACAATGGTATAGCTGCTAGGTAAGTGCTGGCTGTGGCTGAGGAAATCCCCAAATTTGATCAAATTTTGACAGTGACTTTACAGCTTCAATTAGACTGAACACGCTTAATCAAAAACGGTAGATATTTGCGGGTTGATTTCGGTCAATTATGGTAAATGTAGGGCAATTCAAGGGGGCTATCAATGGCAAGTTTTGACAAACCTAGTGGAACTTATGAGCAGGGAGAAAAATCCTCGTCATTCTATCATAATCAGTCGGATACTGAGAGAGTACAGGAGAAAATTTATCAGTATTTTATCGAGAGGGTAAAACAGGAAAAACCCGATGAAGTTTTGGCTAAGTTTGAAGCAATATTTCTGAAATTTTCTGGCCCGGTTGACCGGGAAATCAAACAAAGTTTGAAATACCTGATTGCTAAAAATCAACAGCAAAAATTTCAAGAATTAATCAAGCGCACTTGTTATATTTTAATCAATAACTGGTATGTGGGGAGATATTCTGAGTGTGTACAAAAACTAATTGCCAAGCTGAATGAAGTTAGACAGCAGGATTTTGGGGGTGATGATGAAGAGCATATTTGTTTACATAATTGGTTAATTAAATTTTTAAATAGTTCTGATTATCAAGATATTAAGGCAGTCACACAGGTAACGGTTAATCAGAATTGGAGCGATCGCTATAAAACCTATTTATTAGTTTCTCAATATGCTAATCCTGACAACTCTTGGGAACATCGAGAAGTAGCGAGAAATTTATCACAACAACTCCGGGACAAATACAAGTTTGAATTAGCTATGTATTTATCCCGTTCTGAGTCTGCCAGTTATCCCCATAAGGATTTAAAAAATCCTACTCATCTGGGTGCGGAAGTTATTACTCTAATTAAAAAGGCTATTTCTACTCAAAGTGTCTCCCAAAGCAAAGTCAAAGCCGACCATTTTTTAGAACAAGTAGAACCCTTAAAATACGGAGACTTTAAACATAAGTTTTATGATTATTTAATGGTGAATGTTGACTCCAAACATCCCTTCAATGTGATTAGTTCCCGCCTAGATAAAATGCTAAATGATTTAGGCAACCAATGGAGCGATCGTCAGATGAATGCCAATATGATCCAGATAGTTTGTAATCAGACACTGGAATTTTTGACCATGAGGAGTAATGGTAATCCTTCCCCTAATTTCACTTTGTCAATGAAGCACGCTACTCATTTGACATTAGCAATTATTTTAATGAAAGTAGTTTTAATTTCTCCGAACAGTCGAGAGCATCTGGATTTGTGCATTTCTAGGATTATTAGTTATTATCAAAATTCCGATGAACAGCAATGTAAAATTGTCATCCAGTTTTTAGAGGTTTTTAACTTAGTCTCTACTTTATTCACCGAAAATATTCAGTATAATTTAGTCTCAATTAAATCTGAGGATGGCATCTTACCATCAGCCACTGAGCTAGAAACATCTCGGCTATTTTCTCAGTTCCAAGGACTAGACCTGCGCCAGACCAACTTAAAAGGAGTTAACCTGAAAAAGATGGATTTAACAGGTGCGGATATGCGAGAAAAAAACCTCGAGGGAATGAGTTTAATTCAACTAGATTTGCGACTGGTAAATTTAGCGAAAGCCAACCTAAGCCATGCTATTCTTAACGGTTCTAAATTAGCTGTTGCTAATCTGAAGGGAGCGAATCTGCAAGAGGCAAGTCTGGTAAAAGCAGACCTAAGACGTGCAGATCTGGAAGAGGTTAATCTGAGTTATGCGAGTCTAACAACTGCTAAGTTACAACGAGCGAATTTGCGATCGGCTTGTTTAATTGAAGCTAATTTAATGGCAGCCAGTTTAGAAGGCTGTGACCTAAAGGGTGCAGATCTAAGTAATGCCAATTTAGAATCAGCTAAGTTAAACCAGGCTAATTTAGCTCATGCTAATCTACGGGGGGTTAATTTACGCAATGCGAACCTGCGAGGGGGTAATTTAGAAGGGGCACATTTAGAAGGTGCAGATCTTAGAGGTGCGGACTTACAGGGTGCTAATTTAAAGGGTGCTAATTTATACAGAGCCAACTTTTATCAAGCTAATATTACAGAAGGTAATTTTAATGGAGCGAAGCTGAGACGAGTTAATTTTAACCGCAGCGATTTACGGGATGCTGAGTTAATAAGAGTTGACCTCAGTAAAAGTCGTTTACGAAGTGCTTGTTTGCGGGGTGCTAATCTAAGTCAGAGTAATTTAAAGGGTGCTGATTTGACTCGTGCTGATTTAAGTAATGTTAAATTTACTGGTGCTGATTTGAGTTGTACTTTAATTCGTCATGCTAATTTAAGTGGGGCTGATTTAAGGAATGCTAAACTTGAAAAGGCGAACTTATTTGGTAGTAATACTGTAGGCTGTATCAGAAATGATGTATAACTTTTAACAGAAACTGTTAGAGAGTTACTGAGATTATGGAATCACCAGTTGAGCGTTTTCGCTTATCGGAAACAGCTAAGGACCAATTGATTAAACTGAAACGAATCACTAAAATTGACCAATGGAATATTTTATGTCGCTGGGGTTTCTGTCGTTCCCTTGGGGAGTCGAGTCCCCCTTCTCCGGTGCCGATCGCTAATTATAGTAATGTGGAACTAACCTGGCGAGTGTTTGCGGGTGAGATGTCTAATATTTTAACAACTGCTCTCAAACAACGCTGTTATGAGGATGGCTTAGGAACTTCGCCGGAAACCCTCGAACAACAATTTCGGCTACATTTACACCGAGGTATTGGCTATTTGGCGGGGGATAGTGAACTGCAAACCCTAGAAGACTTAACAGATTTAGTGTTAAAATGAAAGTATTGGTGCGAGACGTTTACTGTAATAGTGAATAAGAGACAACTGTGAAAGTATTTGATAGGGTGTTTTGCTTAGGTAACAAATATTAAGCCCGGTGGAGTTATGGCTAATCCGGGTTTTTGTAAATCTTGGGGGATTGAGATTATGGCAACTATTAAATCCAGGAAATACCATAATGTTATGGAAGATCTAGTGTCTGAGGAAGTCCGACGACAGTTAGTTTCGATGTCTCCTCGGCTAACTCAATATATTAAACGGGTGGAGGTAGAAACCTATGCTTTAAACCGTTTACCACCTCTGTATGCTTGCAGTAGAGAAGGATGGCTACATCAAAAGCGGCGGGGGACTGAGGACTGTTATGAGCAGGTAAAAATAGCAGTGCGTCAGGCTTTGGCTGCTGTTCAGCGGGATTTGTTGAGAAATTCGACTCCCTTGGTAGGGGATGAGGAGGAACACAAAACTGCCACCACAGCTACTCATCCCGTGACTAAGGGATCTAAAGACCCTGAGCAATATAAATATTTGCGTAAAAGTAACTCTTATTACAACCGTTAGGGGTTATGAATAAAGTTGCTTAACTCCATGCTGATTAATTCCTGTGGGATTAATTCTGGGGAGATTCTTTCGGGTGGGGCGATATCTGCTCCTAAAACAATACCTTGCTGATGGTTTTTTAAACCTGGTACGGCTGATTTGGCTTCGGATTCAGATTTACTATCGGGTTTAATCTCAGGTAGATCTGGGGGTAATTCAGTTTCTGGGAGAGGTTGATCCGCTATCCAAGCAATGCCACCCAGGGAAGCTGCTAAAATGGCGGTATAACCCAGATATAGGTGAACAGAATTCAGATAAAACCTAGAGTCTAATTCAATTTTTGACCACGAACGAACTAGGGTCGGGTCAGGATTGGGAGTGGGTAGGAATCCGGCTAAAGCACTGCCGTTAAGTCCGAGAGCATTGCCTAAACGACATATAAACCCTCTCAAATAGATATCTTCGGGTAGGCGATCTATTTGACCTTTTTCGATCGCTTGTATAACTTTAACTGGGATGAGAGTGTGATGATGAATTTCTGCTAAGGTTATGCCCTTATCGGCGCGGGTTTTTTGTAATTTTTTGCCAATTTGACACAGGCAATTTTCCCGCCTTTTTTGAGATTTTTCCGCCTCTTGTGCGCGGGTGAGTTTTTGAGGTTTTTTCTTCTTGGCTGTGGTGGTCTTGGGTTTGGGGGTGGGATCTTTTTGACGGGTTTTTAATTGGCTATGGGATTTATCGTGATCCTCTGGTGAGGATACGGGAGAATTATCTGTTGGAGGTTTGGGTTTTTTGGCAGATACTTCTACTTTTGACGGGGATGAGGAGGTTTCAGATGTGGGCTGAGGTGTTGGAGAATGGACGGAAGGCTGCGGCGGTGGGATAATGACGGTTTGATCGGCGCTGACTAACATCATTCTCTGCTGTCTGATTAACTGTTTAACAGAAAGCTGGATCGCCTCTCTACCAACTGCTTTGATGACTATTTCAGCTTTAGTGGCGGCTTCCCCTAACATCTTTTGGAGGCTTTGCATAGCAATCTGATAAACTTCGCTCTTGTGCAATTCTGCCTCAATCTTATATAAAAGCGATCGCATATCCTCTGAGGAAATCTCGGCAGCCATCCCGGCGGCGCTGAAGTTAACTGTAGGATTAATATCGTGCATTATCGGTCTCCCCTAATCCAAGTTCTATAATTCATTTTTCAATGGGTTGATTCTCAGTCCGGATGAGGATCAAAAGAATCTTGATTGTGTCCTGTGTCGGTAAAGTCGGCTAGATAGCTGAATTAGAGGAGGGTTTCAGGGAAGGTCGGCTATATCTTATAATTAGGTATTTATATTAACCCAACCCAGATAAGGTAAATGCAGCCCAGTAGTAGGGGTTAGCAAAAGGAAATTCTTGTAAGTTGAGGCTGGCTAAAATGGTTTTTTGGTCATTAATTTGTTTCAGGTTTTCGGGAGTTTTCACCTGCTCAAAATAGCTCTCTAATTCGGGCTGGTAAGTTTCCATTAACTCGGTTTTGGTTAAACTTCTGAGTCGAATTTGAGCCTGTTTTAGGGCTTCTAGGGGGCTTAATTCTTGACGATATTGATAGTAGAATTGGCTAAAAATGGCGGTGGGAATTTCTCCGGCTGACCATTGGGGATAAATAACTGTTGTGGCTCCCATACCCAGAAAGGCACTACTAAAGTTGATGAATTGTTGATCTATTAGGGAAGAGGTGCGGTTTTGGTCTGAAGCTGTTGTATAGGTCTGACAGCGGGAAATGAATACTTCTAGGATTTGGGGCGATCGCATATTGAACAGGTCTTGTAGAGATATAGATTCTGTGCCTAAATTGAGTTGAGAGGATAGGGGATTATCCATATTAAAGCTCATGGGATTTCCGATATATAAAACCTGGGCAGATTTCAGTAATTTTTGATACTGATTGAGGTTAATATTGTCATTTAGCAACTGTTCTGAGGGGATAGAATAGCGTTGAGCTAAGGCTGCACATTCATAAGTTGCTAGTAGTGAGGTAGGTTGAGAATTGCCCATTAATCCCCATGGGGTTGAGATGTTTAATGCTGTGATCGGAGACTGAGGCTGAGACTGGCGGGCTTCTCTAACTTGACGGGATAAATTGAGAATATGGCTACTGGGGGCGATTCTGACCCGGAAGCGATCGCCTAAAAATTCCTCGCCGCCAGCAATTGGTAAAGCGACAAACGGACAGCGATGTAAGACTAAATTCGGAATAATTAGCAGTTCGTCAACTTCCACAAGATGTTCACTAATTAGGCGGTCTATATCCAGACGTTGAGCCAATTCTGCCAACATATCTTTCATGCGATCGCGGCTATTTTTGGGAGTTTCTATATCCAATTTTAGCCAATAATTAGTCAACCAAGTTTCTAAGCTGTCGCCTGGTTGTTCAGGACATATATGCAGGGCAATTTCTACGGTGTTTGTAGCTGACCAAGCATCATCATTACTGCTCTGTTTTACTATAAAAATATAGGCGCACTTTTCCGATGTATAGAAACTTAATAAAGCCGTTCGAGAATGTATGAAAGTCTGTAGGATTTCTTGACTCCACGGTTCAACTCGCAGCAGACCCGCCAGGAAGGGGTCTAGGGAGCGGATCTGATTAATCAATTGGTCATTTTGAGTGGCTAAACCATTGAGTGTAGCCGTTTCCGCCCGGAATATAGCAATACTATTCATCCTAATTCCTGCTGCGGCAAACTGTTTCATTTCATCAGACTGACGGCGAAAATGGAGGGTGTCAATTTGCTGCTGAAGCCGTTGATATTTTTCGACAAGTTCAGTTAATTGTTGATCTATTCCGGCATAATTATTAGACAGCAAGCGGACTAAATGTTGAATGCGGAAACGTTCCCCATATTCAAAAGCTAACTGCTGCTCATTAGCATTAATACAGGTCTGCACCATGCGACTATATAACCCGGCGACTTCCCTAGTAACTTCGTGGCGATGAGTGGCGGGAATAATATTTGTGTAACTGTTTTCTACAGTGTCAATGGCTCGACTATAACCTGATATAGCCAAGGACCAATTTTGTTGCGAAAAGCCGATATCCCCCAGATGTCTGGCTGCTAGTAAACAGTGCATAGGAAGGGTTAAAGGTGTGGTTTTTTCTAAACTTTGTTCAAAGGCTTGAATCGCATTATCAAAGTCTTTAATAGTTTGGTATGTTTGACCTAAATTATTAAGGGCTTTGACTTCTTGGCGCAGGTCTCCGGTTTCTTTGGCGATCGCTAAGGCTTGTTGATAGTTGTCAATGGCATTCTGTGCTTCTCCTTGGCGATAATAGGTATCGCCTAAATTGAGTAAAGCGATTATTTGTCCTTGGCTTGACTGCATTTGTTGTGTTAACTGGAGATGCTGTTTATGGTAGGCGATCGCTTGCTCTAAATCTCCTTTAATTTGATAGGTCATCCCCATATTACTCAGGCTATTTGCCACCCCAAAATTATAATTAATACTGCGGGCAATTTTCAGGGCTTGATGGTGGGTTGCCGTGGCGTTATCATACTGTTTGATGGCAGTATATGCACTTCCCAAACTAGCTAAAAAGCTGGTTTCTCCGAATTTATAACCTAATTCCTCGGCTTTTTCGGCGGCTTTTTTCGTATGGGCGATCGCTTCTTCGTAGCGCCCCAAAGTAGAGTATAATTGACCCAAAGAACCCAGCACATTGACCTCCCCAAAACGATAGTTAATTTTTTGGGTAATTTCTAAAGCCTGCTGATAGCCAAACAAGGCTTGATCATGTTGACCAATAGCATAGCAAACATGGGCAAGACTGCTGTAGGCGTTGGCTTCTCCCTGGGGATATTGAGTTTTTCGGGCTACAGCTAAACACTGTTGATGGGCGGATATAGCTTGTTCATATTGTCCTAAAGAATGATAGATATTACCTAATTTACCCAAACAATTAATCGCCCCGCGATGGTTATTGACTTCCTGATAAAGAATCAGGGCTTCTTGCCAAGATTTAAAGGCTTCCTGGAATTCATTATTTTGGAACTGTTGAACTCCCTGTTTGAAAAGTTCCTCAGCTTGGGATTGTTTAGCTGTAATTTGTTCAGGAGTTAGGACAGGTAACTCAGGTTTTGGTTGGTCAGAAACTTGGGAGGATGCTGTGGTCGCCACTGCTGGTACAGGTTGAGCGACGGGTTGGGGTTGTGGGGCTGGAATTTTCTGCTGAATGAGAGTCGAGACATTGCCAAACTCTTGAATTTGAGTGGCTATTTCTGTTAATCGTTGGGCATCTTCTTCACAATTTCGCTCTACAAGAACTTGGCAAACTTCCTGTAAAAATGGCACAAAATCCTCGTCAATTACGGCCATATTGCCTTGGAGGACTTGCAGATATTTCTCTGGAGAGTATACAAGCAAACTGTAAACAATTTCGTAGTAGGCTTGCTGAAGATGTTCATCCATTGCGATCGCGATTGATTGTTTAGGTCGGTTTGGCACTTGGGGTACAGAGCCAGAGATTATGGGAACACTCCCGACAAGATCTCCCCCTCGAATTTTACCAAGATCAATAGCTATTTACCACAGACTTGATCTGATTTCCGTTAATTGTTCCTATTCTCCACCGGGATGGTTGCACTAGGGAGAAGGAGAATGGGAGGAATGAGTCTAGGAATAGTGTTCGGCAATTCTCTAACTGCTAAATTGCTGGGAATAGAAATAAGCATAACGACCACCAAGTGCTAATAATTCAGTATGAGTTCCGGATTCGGTAATTGTACCATGTTCAACTACTAAAATGCGATCGGAGCGGCGGACGGTGGCTAATCGGTGGGCGATAATAAAAACGGTTCGACCCTCCATGAGTCTTTCTAAGGCTTGTTGAATTAGGGTTTCTGATTCGGAATCTAGGGATGATGTCGCCTCATCCAGAATTAGGATTCTGGGGTTTAATAAGACAGCCCTGGCGATCGCAATTCGTTGTCTTTGTCCACCGGATAAGTTGACTCCCCGTTCCCCTACTATGGTTTGATAACCTTCGGGAAATTGGCTGATAAAATCATGGGCGTTAGCGATTTGGGCGGCGGATTTTACCTGTTCAATATTATAATCAGTTTGACCAAAGGCAATGTTTTGGGCAATATTACCAGAAAATAATGTCACTTCCTGGGGTACTATGCCAATTTGTCTACGGAGACTGGGAAGGGTGACATCTCGAATGTCTATATCATCAATCAGAATTTGCCCCTGTTGGCGATCATAAAATCTAGGGAGGAGGCTAACAATTGTGCTTTTTCCGGCCCCTGATGCACCGACTAAGGCTACCATTTGCCCTGGTTCTACTAAGAGATTAAAATCGACGAGAACGGGCTTATTAGGGGCAGAATCTTGGCTGTAATTATGGCTATTTTGTGTAAAGGTGGGATAGGTAAAGCTGACATGACGATATTCAACTTTTCCTTTGACGTGAGGAAGGGCGATCGCATCAGGTTTTTCTATGACGTTTGGCTGAATGGCGAATAGTTCAAAAATGCGATCGCAGGAGGCTTCTCCCTGTTTGAAATCACTATAATTACTGGTGGTTAAAGCAATCGGATCAATCAATAAAGCTACGGCGGTCACATAACTAATAAAACCTGTTCCGGTTAGCTGACCTTGGGAAATTTGCCAGCCTCCTAAGAAAAACAAAAAGACTACACTCATAGCTTCCAAAAACCCCACTACTACAAACTGTAGGGCTTTAATTCTTTCCGCCAAAAATTTCGCCTGTCGGTTATGTTCTGCTTCTAGGGAAAATCGAGATATTTCGTAATCTTCGGCGGCGAAGGCTTGCACTAAACGGATGCCGCTAAATACTTCCGTCAAGAGGGCGGAAAGGTTAGAAATACGGGTTTGACTTTGGCGGGTAAAGGCGAGGAGTTTTTCCCCAAACCAGCCAATTAATAGCGCCATCAGAGGGGCAATAATTAGGGTGGCTAGGGTTAGTTTCCAGTTCAGATAAAGCATATAGCCGAGAACGACTATTAGCTGCAAAATGCAGGGGATAAATTGATGAAATAATTTGTTAATGACTTCGCCAATTTTATCTATATCTTCGGTGAGACGATAGGATAAGTCTCCGGTTTTGGCGGTTTCAAAGTAACCAACATTTAGCCGATGAAGATGACTATATACTTGTTTTCGCAGGTCTAGGGCGATGCTTAGGGCTGCTTTGGCCATCAGGGTATCTTGACCATATTGGACAGTTCCCCGAATTAGAAATATAATGGCAGCAACCCCAGCAATTTGGGCGATCGCTTCTACATCCCCCCGACCAATATATCCGGCTATTTGACCCATTAGCCAAGCTAATAGCGGCCAAAATGCGGTAAACACGAGGGTACAGGTTAGGGCTTTGGTGATCGTTCGTGACTGGGGACGAACATAGGGCAATAGTTGCCAGTAACTTGATGATTGTTTCAAGGATGCCACAGATATTAATACTATTTGTTTAGGATATCAGTTGTTAAGTCTCTGGAATTTGCTAATTGTCAATTGAAGTTGTAATCAAATATGAATTTTCGATTGTTTTAGCTGATTTTACCCGACAACATGAATAATAAACTTACTCAACAACAGTTAGATCAGGTGATTGCTGAGGTTGAACGCCTATCGCAAATGCAGGAAACTGAACTCGATCGCCAACAGGTCCAAGAAATTCTGGAGGAATTAAATTTACCTACTGAAAATCTTGATCAGGCGCTGATGCAGGTTCGCCGTCGGGAAGTCTTGGCGGCAGAAACCAAGCGAAACCGAATCTTGATGATAGGATTGGGATTAGCTTCTGTAGCTATTGTCGGTGGCGGTTCCCTGTGGTTTTATCAACAACAACAGGCGATCGCCCAAGTTTATGCTAACCCAAATCAAAGCCGTTTGACCTTAGAACGATTCGACCGGGTTAGTCATTTTGACATCATAGACCGTCAGAACTCCCCCACAGTTTACTATCAAGTTAGGTTACAACAAACTCCCAAGGGTCGTCAACTAGAATTAGGATGTAATTGGATTAATCCTTTAGGTCAACTCGCCCACCAAAATCGCTATCAAACTCGTACAATTGATAAGAATGTCTGGAATACTCGCTGTCGCCATCAGTTGGGTCCGACTTCACCACCGGGAACTTGGCAGGTGGAAATGTTTTTAGGCGATCGTATTTTAAGCCAATCAGAATTTATCGTTAAATAACAGCAGTTAAATCACATCAATAATTAATGAATATCACTGAAGCCAAAACCATCAACCCTAACCAGTCTCAAAACTTGCCTTTTTCTGCCGCTTTAGCGCAAAAACTACTAGATATATATGGTTCGCCTCTGTATGTATATGATGCTGAGATTCTCCAGGAGACAATTAACCATATTGGTGGGGCTGTTAACTATCCAAAAACTCGCTTTAAATTCGCTAGTGTCACCAATGGCAATATTGCCTTACTCAAGATTTTTCAACAGGCTAACTGGGGACTCCACGCCAATACACCAGGAGACGCATTTTTAGGACTCAAAGCTGGCTTTCATCCCCAGCAAATAGTTTATAGTGGCAGTAATTTAAATCACCGGGAGTTTCAATTATTATTAAACTGGGGAATCACTACCTATAATTTAGACAGTCTCGACCAACTCCAGCTATTTGGGGAAGTTTTCCAACAACTAAAACCTGATTTTTTGCCTAAGTTAGGATTTCGGCTAAATCTGCCGGAAATTAATGGCGATAGTCGCATTGGTGTTAATCCCCAGGAATTTCCAGAAGCCATCAAAATAGCCTCATCTGCTGGCTTAAAAATTAGCGGACTGCATTTTTATCGCGGCACTGGCACTAATGCAACTTCCTCTTTTACCCAGGTTATTAAACCCCTGTTAGCTATCGGTCAGCAGTTACCAGATTGGCAATATCTGGACTTTGGCGGTGGTTTTGGCTACCCCTATCAACACCAAAAATCAGCCTTTGATTGGCAATTGTTCGGGGAACAAATCACGGCAGAACTTAATCAACTTGACCGAGAAATTGATTTAATTATTGAACCAGGAAGGTCGGCGATCGCCTCCTGTGGAACCCTATTAACTAAAGTAGTCTCAACTAAATGGCAATCTCCCAAACAGATAGTGGGAGTTGATACCACAGTTGCTAATTTATCCGTTCCCTCAGTCTATGGAAATTATCGAGAAATTGTGCCATTTTCTGATACACCCAACCATTATATTACTGATGTTTGTGGGAATACAACCTACTCCCGCGACTATCTGGGAAAAAATCGCCAACTTCCGCAACTTAAACGGGGAGATATCCTCGCTATTTTAGACTGTGGCGCTTATGGTTACGCCATGTCTTCCCACTTTCTGCACCGACCTCGACCAGCGGAGGTCTTACTAAAACAGGGAAAACATCAGTTAATTCGCCAACGGGAAGATTATAATATTCTCTTAACCCAGCAGGTAGATATTTAAGTTAAAATCAATTGGCTGCCAGGTTTAATTATCAAACAATCAGATTATGAAGTGTATCAATTGTGGTATCGAGAATAACTTTAAAGAACGCACCGCCTATGGTGGCAGATGTAAAAGTTGCGGACATCAATTTGTATTTGAACCTAAAACAGGTTCTCCCTTTAGTGACCCCGGCTTTCAGAAATATATTGAATCAGTTTCAGGTCTGGGGAATCTTTTATTCACCAAAAAACAATTAATCTACTTTTTTGAACGCAAATTAGGCCGAAAGAAGAAATTTACCCCCTATCCATACGCCATACTATTCCTGATTATATATTTTTGGGTAACTATTTTATTTTCTGTGCCACTCCTGGTTTCGTTCATAACTTTGAAGATATTGTCGGCACAAATAAAGTCAGAAAATCAACCCGTATCATTGCGTAAACAACAGGCGAGATTTTTGCAATTTATCGGTTTATTTGAGATATTTGCATCAGTAATATTGCTGATTATCAATCCCAACAGTATCAGATTTATAATTTTCCTACTGAGTGTAGGTCTGGGTTTATTTATGATATATATAGGAGAGAGTCGTCGTCAAATGCTTAGTCATACTGTTGACAAATTTCCGCTCGTATCAACAGAATTAGATACTTGGTTAAATCGCTGGAGTGTAGTTAATGGTCCCATAGGTAAACTCTTACCACCTCCCAAACAATCAGAGAGTAATGCTGTGCTTAGTCCTGACATTACCTCCTATAGTTTCGATCGCCTGATGGTGTGTGATAATTCGGCGATCGCTCAATTTTTAATTGCTAATAACTTTCACTTCAATCACAATTGTGCAATTGTCAGTATTACTGGATACCCTGAAAATATTTTTTCCACCATCTTAGAAATGGCTAAACGCAATGCCGAATTAGTAGTTTATGCCGTCCATGACGCTACTATTCGGGGTGTCTCCTTAACCCATCATTTGCGGAATACCCCTCAATGGTTTGCCAACACTACTATACCTATTTATGACGTAGGTTTAACACCCCAACAAGTTTTAAATAGTAAAGGTTTCTTTATCCGTAATTCTGAGACATTCGAGGCACAATCACAAGCCATCTCTTCCGAAATTCGCACCACCCTATCACCGGAAGAAATAGCATGGTTAGAAGCCGGAAATTTTGTCGAATTAGAATCATTACCACCAGCCAAACTCTTACAAATTCTCAGCCGACAATTTAACTTAAACTCTACTAAGTGGTCAGATGACACTACCAGTAGTTATAGCACAGTTGATGGCAGAACATCTACAGATATCGCTATCTTTGCTTCTTCGAGTTTCGGTTAAATCACCACCCCTTGAATGCCTAAAATTATCAAATCCGTGAAACCCCTAAATTTGTCTAAATCTTTAATCCGGGTAATCCTGATAATTTTAATAACCTGTGGATTAACCATAGCCGCAATTCCGCCTGTCACCATACACCAAACAGCCGTTAGTGCGGAACAGGAAATTCGGGGAGTATGGATAACCAATGTTAGCAGCGGAGTTCTGTTTTTTCCCTGGGGAATAAACCGCGCCCTAGACCAATTATCTACCCTTAATTTTAACACAGTTTACCCAGTAATTTGGAACCGAGGCACGACATTTTTTAAGAGTGCAGTCAGTCGCAGAGTCACCGGACAATCCCAAGATTCTCTACTACATATCAGCCGACTAGGACGAGATATCCTGTCGGAAATTGTCATCGAAGGACATAATCGCGGATTACGAGTAATTCCCTGGTTAGAATATGGTTTTATGGCTCCCATCAATTCTCAGTTAGTCAAGAGACATCCCGAATGGGTAACAACTACCAAAGATGGTAGGCTAATACTTCCTAGATATACCACGGAACCAGAGCCGGTTAATGCCAGATTATTTAATCAAATTCGGAGGCTGTTGCTATTAAGTCCGATTCGCAATGTTTGGCTAAATCCTTTACATCCAGGAGTCCAGAGATTTCTGGAAGATTTAATCATAGAAGTGGTGATGAAATACAATATAGATGGTATTCAACTTGATGATCATTTCGGTATTCCGGTTGAGTTTGGTTATGACCCCTATACGGTCAGCCTTTACAAACAGGAACATCAGGGAAAATCTCCCCCAGATAATCCCCAAGACCCGGAATGGCGGCGGTGGCGTTCTAACAAAATTACTGACTTTATTGAACATTTAGTTACAACTATTAAAGCCACGAAACCTGATTGTATTGTTTCCCTATCTCCTAATCCATACGAATTTACCTATAATGTTTATTTACAGGATTGGTTAACTTGGGTCAATCGTGGCTGGATAGATGAAGTTGTGTTACAAGTTTATCGCAATAGCTTAGAAGGATTTATCAAAGAACTGGAACACCATTCGCTGATTACTACTCAACAAAAAGTTCCCCTAAGTATCGGTATTTTAAGCGGTACTTTGCATAATCCTGTGGCGATTAAGGAGATTGCTGCACAGGTGCAAGAAGTACGCGATCGCCATTTAGATGGTGTATGTTTTTTCTACTGGGAAACACTCTGGAGTTACCTAACGCCTGATTCACCAAAAAAACGTCGTCAGGTGTTTGAGATGATGTTTTCAGAATCGATTGTAGACTAGAGTTTTTAGGTGGATTTCCCATCAGATTGGTTGAGACGTTTCTGCCATTCTGCATCAATTTTATCAGCGTTAGCAGCTTCTTGGTCAAGCATATCGGTTTCTGTGGTATAAGCCAAATCCTGATTGCTAATGACGGTTTCTGCGGCGAATTTTCGGGCATATTTTAACTTTTGTTGAAGGGTATCATCAGCTTGATTTAAGGCGATCGCATGAGACTGGCGGTATTCATTACGCACGGCGATTTTACCATTGCGCCACTGTACCCAAAAATATCTAATTAAAGGGACAATCATAAAACCCGCACCATAGGCAAAAAGTAGGGGATAAATTATCTCCACAAATGCCACTAAGCCACCCATTTGTGCTGCTATTGCGCCATCTTCTAGTAAATGACCTAAAATCAATGCGCCGACGAAATTAACCGCACCTAAACCCGCTGCTAACATTAACTGATTAGAAGTAGCATTGCTAAACTTCCAATTATTTTCTTTGAGGTAGGCGGGGACGGGTTGGGGTCGATATTTAGTGGCAGTGGTTTGTAATTCGGGAAAATGATATACTAACTGTCCTTGGGGACTCACTTCTGGCTGTCCGTTAAACCTAGTTAAAACTGGCAGCATATAGTCCTCAAATTCCTGGGAATATGCGTTACCCAAATTATCCAAATAAGGGGCAATTTGTTCAGCTACTACTGCACCTTGATTATTGCGAATTACTGTGGCGATTTCCTGCCAACGCTGTGCTTCTAAATTATAGTTAGGGTTGCCATCTCCAAACAGGAAAGAAAACACGACTTCAAAGAAGTTCATTTTCTCTTTCTTCTGTTTCTTGGTAATCTTCTGTTGCTGGCGATAATAATTGCCATTATCCCAACTCAGGAATGAGAAGGAGTTAGGGTGAAACCAAAAGTGGGGAATAAAAATGAGGCCGCGACCACGGGAACCGCCGCCACCGCCGCCACCGCCACCGTTGCGATTAGAATCGCCAAAAAATAGAATCGCTGCAATGGTTATAAAAATTAGGACTATGGACACCAATAACATAATCCCAAAGGAAATGCGAATTAAATAAAATAGTATTCGCCAGACTTTTTGCCACCATTCATAAACTCTTAACCGCCAATATCGATTTCGCATGACAGCGCGAAAATTCTGGGGAAATAGGAAGGCAATATCCCCAGACTCAGCTACTTGTAGGTGTCCTCCGGCTTCTGATGCTAGGGCTAAAAGTTGCTGTTGAGCGAGGTTAACTTCAAGGCCAGCTTGAATGGCGACATCAGCGCTACTGACGCGATATCCCAGCTTTTCGACAGCTTCAATAATAGCGGGGGAACTAGCAGAATTAAATAGGTTAGACATGATTAAATCTTGACATATTCCTAGTGATTTCTATTTACCCATTGATATGATCGTTATGGTTTAGGGGTGAGCATTGGCAAAACCTGCTGTCAGCACTTACCCATATTGTAGTCTATAATCAAATAGTTTTGAAAATATTATTGGTTAATGTCTGATTGGAATAATTGGGCAATCATTAAGATATACAATAACTGCAAATAAGTTATTGATGCTCATGAAAGTTGGATTAATTGGAACCGGACTTATGGGAGGACCGATCGCCCTGCGACTATTGGAGGGGGGATTAGATGTAGTCGCCTATAACCGCACTGCTACTAAATTACAGCCTCTTGAGGATAGGGGAGTAGCGATCGCCTCATCGGTAAAAGATGCGATCGCCTCTTGTGATTGCACTATTTTGATGTTAGCAGATGCGCCCGCCATTGAAAATACGGTACTATCCGCTGATATTCGCCCACACTGGCGGGGTCGCGCCGCCATCCAAATGGGTACTATTGGCCCACGGGAAAGCCAAGCCATCAGAGACAAAATAGTTGCTGTAGGGGGGGAGTATATGGAGGCTCCGGTTTTGGGTAGCATTCCCCAGGTAAAATCCGGTACACTTCAGATTATGGTGGGGGGAACTGGCGAACAGTTGCAACGGTGGGAGAAAGTCCTTGCACCCCTGGGGGAGGCGATGCTAATTGGGGAGGTCGGTGCGGCGGCGGCTGTGAAATTAGCCCTCAATCAACTAATTGCGTCCCTCACGGCGGCCTTTGGCTTGAGTCTCAGCTTTATTCAGCGTCAGGGTGCAGATGTTGAAATTTTTATGAAAATTCTCCGGGATAGTGCGTTATATGCGCCGACCTTTGATAAAAAGCTACAACGCATGGTTGATGGGAATTATGCCGATCCCAATTTTCCGACTAAGCACCTGTTAAAGGATACTAATTTGTTTATCAATGAAGCGATCGCCTCTCAGTTAAATGTCGCCGGACTATCGGGGGTGCAAGAGATAATCGCACAGGCAATCACCAATTTAGATTTGGGCGACCTGGATTATTCGGCATTAGTAGAAAGCATCAGAAACCCCATTTAATTATATCATAAAATATCCCCCAATAGTATTTTTTAACTACTGGGAGATATAAATTTAATTAATTAGATGACATCTGACACAATTGGGCAGCAATTTGATGTTTGCAAATGGTTTGCCGATACCGCCAATCTTCACAGGTACATCCTCCCGATTTTACTAAGGATAGGGTATGATGATCGGGGTTCCAAACTACTGCACCTTGGGGGATTAGGCGCACTTGTAGAGGTTCTAGGGCTACTCGATTATAGCGAGATAGGAACATTTTAGCCTGGTTTTTATCGACGGCAACCGTGCCTTGATTGGTCTGGATAATTAAGCTGTGGTCGGTGATGTTAATCTCCAAAATTCGGGAATGTTTTACGCCTCGAATTGACAGATAACAAGACCAAACCCTAGCAAAATCAGCTTTAGATACGAGACGACTGCAACGACCAGCGGAAGTTTTATAAACGAGTCGCGGGGTATTGCCGGGGCCGATAGTATCAATATTTTCGATTTTGATGGATTGAGAAATGAGAGGGGAAATTTTGGGGGTTTCTGGCTCTACCAAAGGGGAAGAATAAAACCCCAACCGGCTGTTAGCAGCGGTGGCGATCGCACTTTTACTCATTGTGGTATTATACCCTTGTGATCAAAATATTGGGGACTGAGCGCTCTATCCAGAATCAAGGGGGGAGAGCGCTCTTTTGTTAACTCTATTATAGCAAATCGGAAAAGTGATCGGGGGCTAAAACCTCAGATAGTTGGGAAATTAGGGCATTTGAGGGGGTCGAGCCGTCGCCCCGCTTTACCACCGTTCCCAAACAGGTTAAAATAGGGCAGATATATCAGCGCGTTGGATACGCCGATTAACCGATGGTTTTATGAGCAAAGGAACACTATTTGATAAAGTTTGGGACCTCCATACAGTGGGAACCCTACCATCCGGTGAGACTCAACTCTTCATTGGTCTACACCTGATCCATGAGGTGACAAGTCCCCAGGCTTTCGCGATGTTACGCGATCGCCAATTGAAAGTCCTATTCCCACAACGCACCGTCGCCACGGTGGATCATATCGTCCCCACGGAAAATCAGGCCCGTCCCTTTGTGGATGTCCTGGCTGAGGAGATGATGCAAGCCTTAGAAAAAAGCTGTGCGGAACACAAGATCCGATTTTATAATATCGGTTCGGGTAATCAAGGCATTGTCCATGTAATCGCACCGGAACAAGGCCTGACTCAACCGGGAATGACGATCGCCTGTGGAGACTCCCACACCTCGACCCACGGCGCTTTTGGGGCGATCGCTTTTGGTATCGGTACTTCCCAAGTTCGGGATGTCCTCGCTTCCCAAACCCTAGCCTTATCAAAACTCAAAGTTCGTCGCATTGAAATTAACGGCCAACTCCCCCCAGGGGTCTACGCCAAAGATGTCACCCTCCATGTGATTCGCCAATTGGGAGTTAAAGGCGGCGTGGGTTATGCTTACGAATACGCCGGCACCACCATTGAAGCCATGTCAATGGAAGAAAGGATGACTGTTTGCAATATGTCTATTGAAGGCGGCGCACGTTGTGGCTATGTTAACCCCGATCAAGTCACTTTTGACTATCTCAAAGACCGCGATTTTGCACCCAAAGGCGAAAATTGGGATAAGGCGATCGCCTGGTGGCAACAAATTCGCAGTGATGCCGATGCGGTTTATGATGATGTGGTAACTTTTGATGCTGCTGATATTCCCCCCACCGTCACTTGGGGAATTACTCCCGGACAGGGTATTGGCGTTGATGAGGTCATCCCTAAACCGGAAAATCTCCCCCCCAGCGATCAGGCGATCGCATCAGAAGCATACCGCTATATGGAGTTTACCCCCGGAACTCCCATTGAGGGAACCAAAGTTGATGTTTGCTTTATCGGAAGTTGCACCAACGGACGCTTAACCGACCTACGGGAGGCGGCTAAATTTGCCCAAGGTCGCAAAGTCGCCGCCGGGGTGAAAGCCTTTGTAGTTCCCGGTTCCGAAAGAGTTAAACAAGCCGCTGAGGCTGAAGGACTTGATCAAATCTTCCGAGAAGCAGGTTTTGAGTGGCGAGAAGCCGGGTGTTCTATGTGTTTGGCTATGAACCCTGACAAGTTACAGGGAAACCAAATTAGTGCATCTTCTTCTAATCGCAATTTTAAAGGCCGTCAAGGTTCCTCTACCGGACGCACATTATTAATGAGTCCCGCCATGGTAGTCGCGGCGGCGGTTAACGGAAAAGTTGCCGATGTTCGTAAGTTAATCGAAGCCTAGTTAATTAGTACCCCCATTACCTGATGCAACCGGGTAGGGGGGAACTCTCCTTATTTCCTCTTGTTAACTAATCGGAATCTTCCTAGTCAAAAATCATGAGTAAAATTCACAAGGTGTCAGGACGCGGTATCCCCTTAGTTGGTGGTGATATTGACACCGATCGCATCATTCCCGCCCGGTTTTTACGCTGTGTAACCTTTGATGGTTTAGGACAACAAGTATTTGCTGATGACCGTCAACAATTAAACGGAAACCATCCCTTTGACCTCCCACAATATCAAGGTGCTAATATCTTGGTGGTTAATGAAAATTTTGGCTGTGGTTCCTCCCGAGAACACGCCCCCCAAGCTATCGCAAAATGGGGCATTCAAGCCATTGTGGGGGAAAGTTTCGCGGAAATCTTTTTGGGTAATTGCGTGGCGATCGGAGTTCCCTGTGTCACGGCTACACCAGAGGCGGTCACACAATTACAACAGTTATTACAGCAAAATTCCCAAGTTGAAATTATCATGGATCTGGGGTCGCTGAAAGTTCACGGCGGCGACCTAACTATTGATGTGAACATGAATGAAGGATCGCGACAGTCTTTTATTAATGGTAGTTGGGATAATTGCGGTCAGTTGATTGCTAATAGTGACCAAATCGGCGCTACTGCTGCTAAGTTGCCCTATTTGCAATGGGATAATTCGGCGATCGCATAATCTTTCCCCAGCTTTGGTAGTAGGTTGGGTTGAATATTTCGCCTAACCTATTCCCGTTTCGCGTATACTTACTCAAGTGCCGGAATTCTTCTAGCCACAGCAGCGATATCATTGCTTAAATCCATGATTCCCTATCAAAACCCCATTGATTCTACACCCTATCTAATTTATCCCCCCTTACCTGACCCCCTATTTATTCCCGGAAAACCCATCAAATTAGGGGTTTTGGCTTCCGGTAGTGGCAGTAATTTTGAAGTAATTGCCCAAAAAATACGCGATGGACAACTTAACGCCCAAATACAGGTTTTAGTTTACAATAACCCCAAGGCTAAGGTTAAACAACGCGCCGAAAAGTTTGATATTCCCACTATTCTGGTTAACCACCGCGACTACCCCACTAGAGAAATTTTTGATCAGCAGGTTGTTGATACCCTCAATCAATATGATCTTGATTTAGTTGTATTTGCGGGATGGATGCGAATTGCTACCCAGGTTTTGGTGACCGCTTTTCCTCACCAAATTATTAACCTACACCCCGCCATATTGCCCAGTTTTCCCGGTATTCGTGGCGTTGAACAAGCCTTAGAATCGGGAGTTAAAATAACAGGATGCACGGTTCATATTGTCGAGTTGGCTGTTGATAGCGGCCCGATTTTGATGCAAGCGGCTGTCCCCGTTTTACCCCAAGATACCCCCGAAACTCTCCATCAGCGCATTCAAGTATGTGAACATCAGATTATGGTTGGGGCGATCGCTTTGATGACCCAAAAATTGCCGTTAACCTAATTTCATGAAGTTTTGTAAAGAAAAGTTAAGAAATGTTAAAAAAATCGCCTTTTTCTGGGAGGGGGTAGCTTTTGGGGTGGACTTGTGCTATACTTTTTAGATAATGGGAATATTGCCAATTTTTTAAAAAAAGGTTAGATTTCTATTATGAAGCATTACACTTAAATAATCCCACAAATTGCACCAATTTGTCAACCCCTGTGAAGGAATTTCGGCTAAAATGCAACTTGGAGCAGAATATGTCTTTTTTATCATCCTGGCAGCTTTTGAAACCTCGTCATCGTCAAAGATTACCAGGGCCAGAAATCCGGCCAAATTGGTGGGTAAGTTTAGGTAATTATATCACTCCATCGGATGAAATAACTTGGCAAGAGGAGACAATTGCCATTTACCAAACCCAGCCAATTATCAGCTTAAAGCAGCGATTTGTCATAGTAGGGGACAGTAATTTAATTAACGGGGATATTGAGGAATTATTAGACCATTTAGACAGCAGGGATAATATTCCCCAAGTCCTCTCGGAGTTACAAGGAATGTTTGCCTTAGTAATTTGGGATAGAAGCCAACGGCGACTGTGGCTAGGGCGAGATCCTGTAGGCGCGAGAAATCTATACTATACAATTAACGAAGGTATTTTGCGGGTAGCACCTCGTCTGTCAACCCTAGGGAAATTTCATCCCCAGCAATTAGATTATCTAGCTTTACGAGACTATCTTTCTTGTGCGTTTATTCCGGGAGAACAAACCATCTGGGAAGGGGTAAAAGAAGTACGTCCGGGGACAATACACCAATGGTCAGACGCGGGGAAATCTCCAGAAATACAAGTTTATTGGCAACCTGAAGAACAAATAGGCGATCGCGATCAACCCCTAGAATATTACAGCCAAAAATTGCGATCGCTTCTTAATGAAGTAGTGGAAGAATCCCTACCTATTGGGGAACCTGTCGGCACTTATTTATCAGGGGGATTAGACTCTAGTGCTATTACAGCTTTAGCAAGTCAATTTCATCAGCATCAAGTCCATACTTATTCTATCCATTTTGGTGCTGAATATCCCAACGAATTAGAATTTGCCAATTTAGTAGCCGAACATTGCCAAACTCAGCATCATATTCTGGAAATAAAGCCAGAAAGTGTATGGGATAATCTAGCAATTACTATGGCAAATTTAGACGACCCCATTGGTGATCCTCTGACGGTTCCTAACTATTTATTAGGACAGGTAGCTAAACAGGATGTCGGAGTTATTTTAAACGGGGAAGGAGGCGACCCCTGTTTTGGCGGTCCGAAAAATAAGCCGATGTTACTCTATGAATTGTATGGGAATATTTACAACCATTTTCCTAATCGTCTGACCACCTATTTAGAGTCTTTTAAAAAATGCTATCCCCATTTACCGGAACTTATGAAACCAGAAATTTGGCAGCAGGTGAAAGATGCGCCTTCAGTGTTTGAACCCGACTTAAATGCCGCCAACGAATATTTAAATCGATTGATGCTAATTAATATTAAATTTAAGGGGGCAGACCATATTTTAACCAAAGTCAGTAATATGACCTCGGCGGCGGGTTTAGAAGGGCGATCGCCATTATTTGATCAGCGAATTGTTGACCTAAGTTTACAAGTGCCACCAGCATATAAACTCTCTGCTGCTAATGAGAAAGCAGTGTTAAAAGCAGCGGTTACTGATATATTACCAGCATCGATTATTTATCGCCCTAAAAGTGGGATGCGGGTTCCTGTAGGTTCATGGTTTTACCACCATTGGAAACAACGCACCCAGGCATTATTATTAAATAAAAATGCGGCGATCGCCCCCTATATTAACCAAAAGTTTATTAAAGAATTTTTTAATCCACAAAGTCCGGCTTATCAAAAATTTGGCATAAAACTCTGGTTATTAGTGAGTTTAGAAATTTGGCTACAAACCCATCAAAGTTAATTGTTGATAAAATAACCAGGTACAATAGTTGTGTGTCCTTGTTTGGGGTCATATTTGAGTAAATATTCACGGGCGATCGCATCTTGTTCTCGCAGGCTTTTTAATTCGGGTTCGCCAATTTCTGTGTCTGTAGATAGCAAAATTACCTGATGGCTGGCGGAGGGAAAATATCGTTCAATTAGGTTGTAGCGGTGAGAAGAGTCTAGCCTTCCCAGGGGGGTATCAATAGCAACAGGAAGCTGGCGACCAGAAACCCGCGCTAGACCCCACAAAAAAGCGATCGCCAATAGTTGTTTTTCCCCTGCAGATAAGCGATGTTTGGGGACGGGTTGACCTTGGGGGTCATACAGAGACAAACTAAAATCCTGGGTAGCAATAACCACTCGATGAACTAGGTCTGATTTATGGAGAAGATAGCGGAAACATTCAGTGACTTCTATTTCCAATTTATTAAGTTTTCGGAGAGTCAACTTTTCCCGAAATTGTACTAAAGTTTGCTGTACCCTTTCGGAAGTTTGGATAATGTGGTTGGCATTTTTGCGATCGATAGTCACCTGGCTATATTGCGACAATTCTTTTTTAGTTTTTTCCACCATAGCCTCATAGCGATCGCGCTGACCTATAGCTTGATCATAATCATTTTTCACCTTCGCCACATCCGCCGCCGCATCAGAAACGGCCTTTAACAGTTCTTCGTAAACCTCCGGGGGTGCCGCCACATTTAGCTGTCTTTCCTTAGCTACAATCGTCTCTTGAATGCCTATCAGCTCCTGTTTTAAAGACTCCGTTTGACTAATTTGATTAGGCAGTTGATGTTCCAGGACACTGGTAAGCTGTCGGAGAGTAATTTCATCCATATCTAACCAAACTTCCCGTAAATACTCATCGGAATTTTGGGAACTCTCCGACTCCAAAAAACTCCGAACTTTATCCAAAGTAATCTCTCCTAAATCCAGAGTTTTTAAATAGTCGAATAATCGGCGATCGCGTTCCGCCACCACCTCCCGCGCAATTCTGGCTTTGTGATCACTGATTTCCTTTTCACCCTGCAATTTTGCCCTATGTAACAGAGGCTGAATTAATCCCAAAGGCAACATATCCGCCGCTATTTCTCTGAGGCGATCGCGCTTGCCATTTAACCTCTCTTGTTCCTTGTGTAATTGTGCTTCAATTTGGTCTCTATCTTGGGCTAGTTTACCCCCTTCAGTCCGAAACTTATCACGAGTTTCTTTTTCTCGTTTATGGGCTTTTTGCAACTCCCCATCAACTCGCAAAACCTCCAACTTTGCCTTTTCTAAATCTGCTATTTGTTCATTTAATCTCGACTCAATTTCCTCCAAAGTAGCCAACTCAGAAACCTCAGCCAACTCCTTACGTTTCCGACTCACCAAAATATTCAAATCCACCGATAAACGTTCAGCCAATTCCAGCCCCAAAAGCGACTGAATAGCCTGGATAACCGTAGTCGGAGGACTGTCTAATTCCGCCAATTCCTTCACCTGTTCCCCATCAAATAGAAACAAATTAGAAATTCCCAAAGGAAAGAAATCTTCAACCCGTTCATCCCAAGTTTCAACCAAACCCTTATCCGGCCAATCATCAATTAAAATACCCAAAGTATCCTTACCATTTTTCAGATTTCTATTCCAGCGTCTTTGTATGCGGAATTCCACCTGTTTATTCTCTAAAATATGTTCAAATAATAGTTCAACGCAAGTTTGTTCATGGGGCGGCGTATGTTTATTAATCGCCTGTTTCAGAAAATCAGAATATGCAATATTTCCCCTAGTCGAACATTGGGCGCGCGCACCATAAAAAACCAAACGCATAGCATCCATTAGCGTAGTTTTTCCCCCTCCATTCATCCCTCCAAGTAGGACAATAGGACTGACCGTTTCACCAGTAATTTGCGGACGCAGGTTAATCACTTGTTTACCGCGATAGGGGCCGAAGTTTTGCAGAGTCAATTCCAGGAAAATCACAGAATAGCAGTTTCCGTAAAGGTTAATAGAGTCGAGGCAGAAATAAACAACTTATTGAGTAAGACATCAATTTTCATCCTACAGGATTAATCCCACCTGTGACCCATCACAAATCACAGGATAACTAACCCCTACAGTATCTTAATACATCAGCCCTAACTAAATTTGAGACTCGCCCAATTTAGTTGTTGGGGAGGTTCGGGTTTTTCACCATTGACAATTTTTTTGATATCTTCAACTTTTCCTTCCTTAGCTGCTTGTTTCAGGTTCCGCTGATAGTGAGCATTTGCGATCGCTTCTGATTGCGATCTTGAACTGGTTTCAAAGCATCTTTCCAAGGTATCATAGATTCCGGTACGCCGCGACATCGTTTTATACTGTCGTTCAGTATCCAGCAGTTTCGTCATTAGTTCTAAATACATCATATCTCCTTCGCTGAGTTCCTCCAAAATCTGCCATTCATCTACACCCAACATAGCATTATTACCAGGACGCGGGTCTTCAAAAGGTTCTCCTGTTACCTCTTGATAAATTCTCGGTAAGCTATCATCAAATTCGTGTTTTTCCTCCAACCATATCCTCCGAATTTCGCTAAGTTCCTCCGGTTGAATTAGGGTGATATCCCGCATATCAGGCGGTGCATTTTTACGAACCTGTTGTTGAGCTTCTAATACCCGCTTTAACCAATATTCCCGCCATTCTCGTTTATAAGGTCCTGGTATCGGTTCGACTGAGGTTTCTCCATCAACATTTCTTTCAAATAATTGCACCGTCCCAAATATCCGCCGGAAGTCTCTTTTATCGTGATCATTCCATATATCTAATTCCAGACGAAAATCAACCAGAGGCTGTAACCATTCTTTCTCTTCATCATTATTAATCATTGCTGTCAGTGATTTATCGCTATCAACCAATGTGCAAACCCAACAGCCAAAACGAGAACTTCCACAGCTAGGGGTTGAGGTATCAATAACTAAGGGACATTCATTGTCTGCTGTAGCACCTCGATACATTGCAAACAAGTCTTTATTACTGTAATTCCAAGGGTTTTCAAACTGCATCAAATACAGCCATACTTCATCAGTTGTCCAGCTTTCAATAGGAGTATAAAGCAAAGAACTAGGTAAATGAGGATGAGGACAGAGGTGTTCTCTCACACGCTTTAATTCTCGCTTTTCCATAATTGCTGCTCGATTAGCACTTTCTGTTTTACGGGTTCCCAAGACTACAATTGTTTCACCACTTGAGCGGACAACATTACGGATAAAGCGATTTGATGGGTCTACCTTTAAACGCCCAGTACACCATCGGAATTTATGTCGAGGTGCTGGATATCCTTTTCCAATTAAACCTACCCAGTATGTCTGTGCTATCTCAGGGACTAGCAAATGAGCTTGGACGGGCATATTTTGCGTCTTAGCAGCCTCTTGCATTTTTTCTAAAGATTTTTTAACCCACGCTGAAACTACTGGATTTTCAACTAAGGTATCTGTTGTAATTACATGAATTTTCTTATGGCGTTTTTCTGGGGGTAGTTTGGCGATCGCATTCCAAATTAGTTGTAATGTGGCTGTGCTATCTTTACCGCCAGAATAACCTATCACCCAAGGAATATGATCCAAGCAGTAGAGTTCTTGAATTTCTTGGGTTAACAATTCTAGTGATTCTACAAATTCTTCAATTTTGGTATTTGGCGTATTTTGACTAGGTGGAAATAAATTGATTTGTTCGGCGTTCATTTGATAATACTCCTGTCAATAATTAAGCTCTGAAAATATTGTAACGATGCCATTGTAGCGACTCAATACTAGGATAGTATTTTTCCTGAGATGGCAAAAATATTCGCTCTCCGTGAAATTCTTTGATCTGTTTCCCCATAGATTGAGTTTCTTTTAAATTACTGCCAATTACAATTCTGTATCTGCTGTCTATAGAAAACCAGCCCATATCAAATGCCCAGTGATGATTTTTGCAAAATGAAATACCATTATTTATTTGATTGTTATGGAATTTATAAAAGGGCTTAATATGTGCGCCATCTACAATATTTTGACTAAGATTTCTGCTGATATTTAAGCCGCAAAAAGCACATTTATAATCATAAATATGTACCACAAATTTTCTAAAAAATGCCTGTCTAATCCATGATTTTGTGATGTAATAAGTGGGCGGTTCTGAAGTAGGTTTTTGTCCATAGTCAAGCATGGCTAACTTTTCATTAAGATTCACCAATGATTCTATGTCTTCATGGTTATTTGACAACCAGGTTGCAATTAGTATGTTAGTCAACTCTTGTCTAGTTTTTTCATTTTGAAGAAAGTCAAAAAGCTCATTGTCTAGCTTAACATAATTTACTGCTTGTTTGAGTTTTCCTATACTCTTAGGCTGAAAACCATCAAATTCCTCATGAAATTGTATGTGCCAAAAATTATCTCGTTTAAGATGAAAAAAAGGGTAGTGTAGTCCGCCTGAGTACGATGGATTACCTAAAATTTGCCAATATTGGTTAAATGTACTAACTAACTCATCAGATACAGTGATTTGATTCTCCGTAATTAATCCCTCTGCTATCAGATCTATTACTGATAAAAGTAAAATAGGCTTATAGGGAGCCTGTCCTTTTTGCCGGGTATTGCTGACTTTAAGATTGGCAAACTGCTCACAGTAGTCTACCAAGTTTCGGCTATGTTTGTCTAGTCTGCTTTTAGTCACGGTCCCTCCTAACAGATAGAATAGCCTTGCCGAAATGCCCCATATAGGATAGTATATGGGTTGGCACAGAAGTTTTTAAAAACCATATCAGTATAGTAGTACAATAGCTATGACGATCGCAAGGAACCCAAAACCAGAAGTCCAGCCGGGGGAACTAGGACAATTGCTAACCCAGTTGGTAAATAATAGCGATCGCATTTTAGTTCAACCCACATCAATGGGAGTCACCCAAGGATATATAGGCGCAGTCAGCCTGGAATGGGCCGCCCGTGAAATTGGTTATGCTTCTGAATTACCCCTATTTAAAAGCCATATTGACCGGGAAACCCAAAACATAGAAAGAGGTGCAGAAACCATTGATGCTATCCTACAGCGACCCCTAGACTGGTCACGTCAAGCTATCCTGGTGCAATACCTCATTACCCACAATTGGGATCGAAAATTCCCCCCCCTCGTCGTCGTTATTAGTCCCGATTGGGTAGATAACCCGAAAGCGCCACAATGGGATAAAAACGGACAAGCTACCTGTTCAGCAGCCGAATATATACCCTTAGATGAACATGGAAAAATAGGCATATTAGATTTATCATCACCCGTGTCTGTCTTTGCTTTAGATGGACAGCATAGACTTATGGGAATTCAGGGAGTTATAGAATTATTAAACACCCACCAATTACAACCCTATAGTAAATTGAAAAAGCCGGTAGGTGAACCAATAAATTGGGATAATTTGCCGATAGAAAATATACAGCCAGAACAGAAACTAGCCGAGTTAAACCAGGAAACTATTGGCATTGAATTTATCCCGGCTGTCTTACCTGGAGAAACTAGACAACAGGCACAAAGGCGGATTAGGTCTATTTTTGTACATCTTAATCAAATGGCAGTTAAACTCAGTAAAGGACAGTTGGCTGCATTAGATGAAAATGACGGCTTTTCGATTGTTTGTCGTCAGGTAGCCGTTAATCATCCCCTACTCAAAGATGAACCAGGACGTAAGCCTCGGATTAACTGGGATAGCGCCACGGTTGCCACCAAATCAACAGTATTAACCACCTTACAAGCCTTACGAGATATGGCGGAATTATATCTAGGTTGTCACCCCAAATTTCAGGGCTGGAAAGCGACACAACCGGGTTTAGTTCCCTACCGTCCCGAACCGGAAGAGTTGGCATCAGGGATTCAGGAATTAATGGTTTTATTTGATGGTTTGGCGAGTTTACCCAGTTATCAAAAACTGACACAAGAAATGGAAACTCCCGATTTGAGAAGATTCGGATTTGAACGCCCCCCAGGATTAGGAAATATTTTGTTTAGACCAGTTGGACAAATAGCGATCGCTCATGGTATTGGTAAGGTAGTCTTTCACCATAAACAACCATTGGAAACCGTATTTCAAAAGTTAGTTAAATTTGATGAAGAGGGTGGTTTTAATCATATTGAATACCCTCAATCTATATGGTATGGGGTATTATATGATCCCAATAAACGCCGCGTCCGAGTAGCTGGTCGGTCTTTGGCTACAAATTTAATTGTTTATTTACTAGGAGAAATCACCGAATTAATGGATGAGGCAATTCTACGGAAACAATTGGCTGAGGCGCGCACTTTTGAAAATCGGGCGATTAATTTTGAGGGTCGGATAGTTAAACCGAGGGAAGTAGGATTACCTGACCCTATAGATTTGTGATATGATCTAGCCATAGATATTAAATTAATAACAACTAATTAAACCATGGCTAATGATGAACCTCTCCATAAAATCGACAATTTGGTAGCACCCTTTTATACTGAATACTTCCGCGAAAGGTGTTATTTGGGGTTGATGTGTCGCCAGGGAGGGCGACAAATGATTCAAATTAATGTCCCAGCCCAAGATTTACCAACTCTGCTACAGGCGCGACCCTCCCTGGGAAATGACCCGGACTCTGGCAAAAATCGACCGGAGATTAAAGGTCATGCTGAGGAAATTAAAGACTATATTCTCCAGCGTGTTCAGAAAAATCAACCCTGGATTTTGGGAACATTGACAGCTAATGTTAATCCTGAAGATATCCAAATTATTGACTTGGGTAGAGGCGTGTGTTTTGTGGTAATTCCCCGTGGTCATAAGTTAGATATCACTGATGGACAACACCGCAAAACGGCGATTCATCAATTAATTGAAAGTGATTTAGGAAAGTTAATCGGTGAGGATGATTTTCCGATTACTTTGGTTTTGGAGGAGAATTTTAATCAGTGTCAGACCGATTTTAGGGATATGGCGCAAGCCAGACAATTAGATAAATCTTTGCTGGTTTCTTTTGGGGAACATTCGGGTCGCATTGGTATTACCAAAAATTTGGTGAATCGCGTTTCGATGTTTTATGGGAAAACTGAGAAGGTGAAAAAAAGCCCTTCCACTAAGCAGAAGTTGATTTATACTAATGCTTATATTGTTAATTTGGTTAGTTGTGCTTTTACTAATCAGCCGGATAATGACTTAGAAGATTATGATGTAGAAATGGCATCCCATGAATTAACTCAATGTCTGAATCAGTTTTTTTCGGAATGTCTGGTAACATCACATATTGCTAATCAGAGTGTGGATGAATTAACGGTTGAAGAAGTGGCGAATTTTAAGGAAAAATATTTATTGGGTTTTCGGGTGGGCTTGGAAATACTGGGGCGACTGTTATATATGACCTATGACGGTCAGCAAAATGAGTTTAATCGAAATCAAATATCTGAGTTGGCGCAACTTGACTGGTCGCGGGAGAGTCGCCTATGGGAAAATAACGTGGTAACTATAGATCCTAATCCGAAAAACCCTCATAAACCCTATAAAATTTCGATGGGGGCTAGTCAGGTGAGAATTGCGGTTAATATAGTTAAAAGCCATTTGGGTTGGGGTTCATCTCATCTCTATCTGAGTTAAATGTTATGGTGGGGGTAGTATACTGATGATAGCCATTTTTAAGGATATCTTAAACCCTATGGCCGATCGCTATCAAAAAATTATCATATTTGACTTTGATGGGACTTTAGCTGATACCTTGGAAGTGGTGATTAGCATCATCAACGACCTGGCGGAAGATTTTGGATATTCCCCCACCACAGCTAGTGATTTAGACAAATTACAAAACCTCAATTATCGCCAAATTATTAAGCTGTCCAATATTTCCCTATTCAAAATTCCCCGACTCCTGCGCCAAGTCCAGAAGGAATTACAAAATAATCTCGGGTCGATTTCTCTATTTCCGGGTATTCCCGAAGCGTTACAGGACCTGAAACGCCAAGGCTGTCAACTATATATTATCACATCTAACTCGCGAAATAATGTGGAATTTGTGTTAAACCGACATGGTATTTTGGGACTTTTTGATGATATCAACTCTGAGTCCACACTATTCGGTAAACACCGAATTATTAACCGCCTACTCAAACAGCAAAATATCCCCAAACATCAAGCCGTTTATGTGGGAGATGAAACCAGAGATATCACAGCAGCGCACAAGTCGAAAATCTATAGTATAGCAGTCACTTGGGGGTTTAACTCTGCTAATATCCTGGCTCAATATCAGCCGGATTTGATGATTAATGAACCCCAAGACCTCCCTCGGACGATCGCATCTATTTTGCCGATAAATTAGCCTTCCGACTCCCGATTTAATCCCATCAAAACGGCCCGATCGCTAACATTTTTATAAATGGTGTCTAAATACTGCATAACCACATCCGCCGCCGTAGCTGTAGTCCCCAGAGGAATTGGACCCAAAACATCCAAAACTGTCTCGCTTCCTGGTGGTGGTGAAATCACGACTAAAGAAGATTCTAACTGTTGGTTATACTGCCAATATCCACTAACAACAGGAGGTTGATAACCTTTGATAGATGGGGATACTTGGGAGGTTTTGCTGTCTTTTTTAACCTCACCGGAACCCCGTATATGTCGCAATTTAGCGATAATCTCTTCTTTCAAGCGTCCCCGCAATTGAAATAAGACAAATGGATCTTCACTAAAGCGATCGCCTAACATATAATAAACTGCACCAATATGTTTACAGGGGTTAGCCGGATCTGGACAACTACAGCGAGAATGTACTTCATCCAAATTAAAAGGAAACAGCCGCAAGCCATTTTTAGCAAATACATCCTCAATATTATAAGGCATTTCCCCTGCTAACAACTTGGCGGAAAAAATCGCCTGCTGGGATAATGTTTCAATCACATATCCCCATTCTTCCTCGGTAAAAGTATCTAACCACAATTCCACTTGATAAGGTTCGGCTTGCGTCCCCTGAACTTGCGCCAGAACCCGCTGACCAGTAAATTCAATATTGAGAACATTACCCTGTCTGGCATAATTTCTCGCCCTTTCCAATCGTTTCTTAAACCGATAGCGATTCAGAATGTCTAACCATTGCTGGTTCCACCATTCCTGATTATTTTCTATATGGTAATCTGCCATGATTGGGAACCCCCAAAAATATCGTTTTATTCATTATAGACAACGGGTGAGGGTTGACAACAGCCGGGAACTCATGATAGGATATTGACATATTGTTTCATAATGAGAATATATGCACAAATAAAAAAAATTCGACTATTCCCATTATTTAAAGTATAGCGCAGACCCCCCCAAAAGGCAACCCCACCCCCCCAAAAAAAAAATTTTTCGCAACAAAACTTAATTTTTTGTTACAAAAGTTAACATAATTAGCTAGTGATGGCGATGATGCGATCGCGGTAGATGGGAGGATTCTGTATTCGGGGAATATTTGGGCTGAGAATTTGCGTAAATTGTTTGACGGAAATTGATAAATAATTATATTTGCCGACGAAACTTTCCCAGGCGGTGCTAGAGGGAGAAACGGAGGAGTTGGAGCGGACTCTGGACAGTAACTACGGGTTGTTCGGGTTAGTAGTCACGAACTGCGAAAGTGCGATCGCCGATTGTCCAGAGCCGGAAATTCATGTCTATATTGGTCAAATCTGACTATATATGACTAGATTCTTGTTGAGACTTTACAATGCTTGGTAACTTTTGTGGATTCGCTATATCCTTGTGATACTCAAAGAATTGACTAAGCAAATTCTGCACGCGGGGACTAATTTGAGGCTGAGATGGTCAAAATTCTGGTGATAGTGATAGTTGGGGTTCTGGGAGCGATCGCTCTTTTGGAACTAGGGTTACGGGTTTTTTTTGGTTTTGGCAATCCTTTGATTTATGTATCTGATGAGGAGATCGGCTATTTATTGGCTGGTGATCAGAGTAGCAGACGATTTGGCAACCGGATTGAGATTAATCAATATTCTATGCGTTCTCATGCGATCGCCCCTACACCAGAAGATAACACTCTCCGGATCATGTTGTTAGGAGATTCTATTGCTAATGGTGGATGGTGGACTGATCAGGATGACACGATTTCTGCCATGATGACACAACAGCTTCAATCCCAACTACCAGTCAAACAGGTGGAGGTTCTCAATGTTTCTGCTAATTCCTGGGGACCCCCGAATCAATTGGCTTATGTTCAGAAGTTCGGTTTATTTGGTTCTCAGAGCTTAGTTTTGCTACTCAATACCGATGATTTGTTTGCTAGAATCCCTAATCCTCACATTGTCGGACGCGATCGCAACTATCCAGACCAAAAACCTCCTTTAGCCTTGTTGGAACTGTTTAACCGCTATTTAGGACGCGATCAGCCTATCCCTCCACCTTCTCGCCCACGTCCCCAGGATGTGGTGGCTTATAACCTAGATATGATTAGAGAGCTAAATGCGATCGCTCTTCAACAGGGGGCTCAATTCCTACTGCTGATGACTCCCCTGCTACGGGAAATCGGTCAGCCTGGACCCAAGGACTACGAACTTAAAGCACGCTCACGTCTGCAATCCCTTACCCAACAGGAAAATATTAAATTTATCGATTTGCTTACACCCTTCAACCGCCACCCCGACCCCCCGAGTCTCTACCGTGACCACATCCATCTCAGTCCCCAAGGTAATCAACTCGTAAATGAATTATTACTTGAGCAACTTAATTGATAGTTAAGAGTGCGATCGCCGCTGTTCGTCGATGGGGGTTGCTCTCAGGTTTCTCCATCATCCTC
The DNA here is from genome assembly GCF_032350395.1 of Limnospira sp. PMC 289.06. Classification (NCBI taxonomy): domain Bacteria; kingdom Bacillati; phylum Cyanobacteriota; class Cyanophyceae; order Oscillatoriales; family Sirenicapillariaceae; genus Limnospira; species Limnospira sp. PMC 289.06. Next base: position 4,194 of record NZ_JARPLC010000031.1, on the reverse strand, counting down.
ATTTGAGCGGACGATACGTCGGACTCCGACGCGCGCGATCGCTTGTTTCGAGAAACCCGGTTTTTTGAAAAAACCGGGTCATCAGCAAATTGGGTTATCAATTACACCGACAGAAAGGAAGTCATGGGATTTATAAATTGAGGGGTCGATGAAGGTTGTTGTCAATGCGAGGCGATTAATTGCTTTGATTAAGTGTTGTTGAAAACATCCCAATCAATTCCCAGTTGTCGCAGTGCAGACCGTAGAGTTCCAATTTTGAGATCGCGACTTCCCCAATCCGGTAACGCCGAAGCTTGCCCTGTGTTGGGATTCAACCACTTTCGGTGAGAGCCACCCCCGCGCCGGGGCAATTCTTGACAACCCAATGCTTTCAGTTTTCGGGCCACTTCGCGATACTTCATGAACTCACGACTAAAGTTTCTAGCCACACAGAATGATCGGCATCGGCAACACATAAATTTGGGGGTAAAGTTCGACCCAAATCCTCATAAATCTCGACCACGGCAGCCAGGGCATCCTGAACGTTGGCGAGGGCTTCCTCGGCGGTGTCGCCCTCGGTCAGAAGTTCTGGCAAGAGTGGGGAGGTCACAGTAAATCCCCCTTCGGGTTGGGGGGAGAGCAGCAAAGGAACTTTATAAAGCATTGTTTGGAGATTCTCCTTTTGGGTTGAGTCGTCTCGAATATTTTCCAGTTTTTATAACGCCTAATTTTAGCACTTGTAGCTGCTTTTAGTCAATGCTTTGAATGAGTGGCGATCGGGGCAAACGAGATAGGTGCGATCGCTCTTCGCGTAGCACAGGCATCTTGCCTGTAGTGGACCGACACGGCTAAAAATGTGCTTTCGTGTAGGGTGGGTTAGGCGGCTGAAACCCAGGCGGTGAGGCAATATAGCAATCCGCCGTAACCCACCGTTTAAGGTGTGTCGGTCCAGTAGAATCGAGAGCGTCGCTCCCATCGTGTCAACCCCCAGCGCTCATGGCTCCATCGGAATTGCTGACGACACCCGTTGTGGCGATCGCATTCCGGCGTCCGGACACGACGCGGAAGGTGTTTGATGTGATGCGCCGGGTGCAGCCGTCCCCACAGAAGCGCGATCGCACCTTTTCCGGGCATCTTGCCTGTATAATTGGGAGGGTCGCAATCCTTGGCGGAACCGGATTTATACCGATTGAGGGCTGGGACGATCGCCACTTCTGCTAATATACCCGCTTATGGGGGGAGTAACGGGGGATGTGGGCTGGGACTCGGAGGTTGGCGATCGCTTTGACGGGTGATATAATTCCGGTTGAGGTCTCAATAAATTCTTTAACAGCAGGGGGAGGTGGCAAGGTGCGATCGCATTACATCACAGCCAGCCTACCACTACCCTAGCACGATTACTGAAATCCAGGGAAATGGGGATGGCGATCGCTTTTTGAAAACCATCCACCGCCTCTTCTAGCTTACGGCTCGGCAGCAGTTGATTACCCCTCACTAAATCCCTGACTCCCCAGAATCAAGTCTATATAGACGGGTTGTATTCACCCAGCGATTATACCCAAGGAGAACATTCTTGCCAAGGATTTTCATCAATTCACAATTAACTACACTTGTCAAGTACGGATAACCGCATACTTTATTCCGGCAAACCGAATGCCGATCGCTCTAGGTATTATGCGATCGCCGCCCTCGGTATTCGAGCTAAACTTCCCCATCTTCTCTTCTCAACTCGGATACCGGCTCAAATTCTCTGGTATTGTGAGTGACCAATATGAAATTATTGACAATGGCTCGCGCGGCCATCAGCAAATCATCAGGGGCGATTGGGGTTCCCCAACTCGCCAAGTTGTTTCGGATTTCTCCGGCATTTTTGGCGGCTCTATCATCCCCAGGTAAGGAGACCAAAAAATCTCAAAATTCTGGTGGCATTGCCAAGTTGTTGGGCGGATTTTCACTCTCGCTTCGCCCCATAAAATCACTCAAATTTCACGGTGGTCAAAGGAATGTTGGGCATGGTGGGCGATCGCCATTTGATGGGTGATTGAGGCTTTGATTTGCTCACCAATTATGGCTCGTTTTCGGGGCATCTTGCCTGTATAATCGAGAGCGATTGCGCTACGCGCACGCTACGCGAACGCACCCATCGTGTCAACCCCCAGCCCTCATGCCCCCATCAGAATTGCGATCGCGCTACGCGATCGCACCATATATTTCCCCCTGCCACTTCTGGCTTATATCATAAAAATTAAAATCTGTCAATCACGGATAACCGAACACTTTATTCCGGTAAACCGAATCTCCGGCGAGACGTGCTGCGCGATCGCTCATAGTGTAGCCCAGGCATCTTGCCTGTATAATCGGGGGTGCGATCGCACTTCTGAGACTCTAGGCAATACGTCGCACTCCGAGGCTACGGGAACGCGCTTCCGAGAATGTAGGCGATACTTCTGGCGGGCACGCTGCGCGATCGCACTTCTGAAAGGGTAGGCGATACTTCTGGCGGGCACGCTGCGCGAACGCACTTCCGAGAGAGTAGGCGATACTTATGGCGGGCACGCTGCGCGAACGCACTTCCGAGAATCGCTCGGTAGATGTTTGTCAAGTTGCGTCAGTCTCGTGATAGGATATAATGCTGGGATATGTCAGGGGGTGGGTGTGTTGGTAAGCTAGTTATGAGGAGTGGTGAGGGAATGAGTGCGGGTGAGTTGCTGAGACAGGCGAATCAGTTGAAACGGTCTGGGAAGTTGGATGAGGCGATCGCGCTTGATCACCAGGTAATAGATATTAACCCCCATTTTGCTTGGGCTTATCATGGGTTAGGGGATGCTTTGGTTAAGCAGGGCAATTTAGAAGAGGCTGTTACTTGTTATTCTGAAGGCTTGAAAATTAATCCGAACTCAGCTTGGCTATCTCCGAGGCTACGCGATACGCACTACGGACACGCTACGCGATCGCACTTCTGAGACTCTAGGCGATCGCACTTCCCAGAGAGTAGGCGATAGGTCGCACTTCTGAGAGGCTAGGCGATAGGTCGCACTTCCCAGAGAGTAGGCGATACGCACTACGGACACGCTACGCGATCGCACTTCCGAGAATGTAGGCGATAGGTCGCACTTCCGAAAGGCTAGGCGATCGCACTTCTGAAAGGCTAGGCGATCGCACTTCTGAAAGGCTAGGCGATCGTATGCCAACTGTTTGCTATTCTTCTGCCAATTTTAAAAAATGTTGATAAAGTTTGCTCTCTATCCGAAACTCCGCATCTTCGATCAACCGATCTATTAAAGGCTGTACGGCGGGAATTGCCTCTTGATGTTTGGCTTGTAGTAAAACACCCAGCAATCCGGTTACTTTTAATTGACAATCAGTTGCCAGCGCTCTGCCTCTCCGTTCATCCATGAGGAGCAGATCGGCTTTCAATTCCAGAGCCAGTACGATCGCTTCTGCTTCTCCGATATGAATGTGCCGTTGGGAAACTAAAATTTCATCAACTTGTCGGGTATTTTGGACGGGTCGAGTTACAATCCAGGGCAATGTTTGGACTTCGAGAGTGCCGGGAATGGGTTCGTCAGTTCCGGCCGGGGTCAATTCATTATAAACGGCGACGGGAAGGGTAATTGTCCCATAAAGTAAATGCAGAAGGTCGAGTTTTTCTATGGCGGCGAGATTGGTAATTGGGGAAGTGTCACTGACAACAATCATAGGAGTCCCAGTGTTTTTAGGGTTTGTACATCTTGATTGAGTTCCTCAAAGTCATAATTCAGACATAAATCTCTTTTGGCGAGTTCGTGCTGAAATTCTAAAACAGTTAAACCCAACCAAGCCCGCACTTGTCCACCGCTAATTTTGTTTTTTTTGTACAGAATTAATGCCAGCTCGACCTTTAATTCATCTTCGCTGAGTTCGGCGGCTTTTAAAATCTCTTCGGGAATGAAAATACTCATAGACTCTCCCTTATTTATTGGCTTTAAATTGTACCATGACAGTTTCCTTCAAAAGTGTGCGACGATCACGTTGCGATCGCTTGTAGTCCGGTATCTTGCCTGTATAATCGGGAGTACGATCGCACTTCCGAGAGGGTAGGCGATAGGTCGCACTTCCGAGAGGGTAGGCGATAGGTCGCACTTCCCAGAGGCTAGGCGATACTTCTGGCGGGCACGCTGCGCGATCGCCAACTCTGGCTGTAATTTACCATTGGCGGGGACGGAATTTATCATC
>NZ_JARPLC010000030.1:4274-44726 GCF_032350395.1 Limnospira sp. PMC 289.06 | reverse complement strand
CTCCAAAGATTGCCGATACAGACGCTCCGCCTCATCCCAGTTGCCGCGATTTCGCTCGATATCTCCCAACTGTCCCCAAGATTCTGCCATGCCCGAGCGTTGGCGAAGCCTCTCCTCTGGAGAATCGCCCAATTCGGTTCTCAATTCCAAAGATTGCTGAAACAGACGCTCCGGCTCTTCGGTTTGCGTTTGCTGCGCCTCAACCACAGAGGGAGATTCCAACTGTTCCGCATACTCTACATAAACTCCTCCCAATGACCTTAAAATCTGAGCCGTTACCCGCGCAAAAGCGATCGCATTCCCCTGAACTTCCCCTTCCCCTAACTGTCGCGGATTTTTCAGAATCGCCCCAAAATCTTCTACCGCAAAGCCCAAATTCCTCGCCACATAACCAGAAACCTCATCAATCACCCTCACCGTCTCATCCACCGGCACCGACTCTAGTAATAACTCCCGGACTCCCGGCATAAAATCATATTGAACCAACTCCGGGTCAGTCTCCATATCAATCTCGGATATCGGCTTCAATAACCCACCCAAAAACACTTCCGCCACATTGACTGGCAAAGACTCTTTCAACAAAGTTGCCTGAATCAAACGCACCACAGGTAAAGTAATCACAGGAGCCGCCGCCAACAATCCCGCTAATTTTCGCGCTACCCGAGAAGCCGTCGCCCGAAACCCGTTTACCCGCTTTTCCGCCGTCAATTCGCCACCAGAATTGGGCCGCTGCCTCCGTCTTTGATGTTCTGCATACTTAAATAGATATCCGGCTGCCCAAACGTTACCTTTCCCCGCAACTAATCGCGCCCAACTCCCTACTGATTCCGGTTCTAAGGTAAAAATCGGAACCTTCACCACCTGATGAGTGACTTCCTCATCCCACCACAAAGGGAATTCATCAACTTTTAAGTTCTGATTCCAATCTCCGGGATTGAGTCCCTGTAACCTCACCAACGCTTCCCAACCTAAACCGCTTCTTTTCCACATCCATTCAGGTAGCATCTGCAAAATTGCCATCGACCCCCGTTTCGCCCAAAGGTCTAAAATGGGAATCATTTTCCCCTCTCGCCACACTTTCGACACACAATCACTCACCACAATCACTAATCGTCGCCCAGTGGGGTCGATTAATTCCCTGGGACTGCGAGGGGCTTGATGTTTCGCCGTTGCCCCTATCCCCCGGCGAATTTTCACCGCTTCGGGGTTATCGGTGAGTAGACTCCAAACTCGCACATCTCGGAAAATTCCATAGTTCTTGAGGAGTTTTTCTAAGTCTCGGAGGGTATGCCGCCAAAGCAACATCGAGACGCAATCCTCAATCACTAAATCTAAGTCTAACCAAGGTTCTAGGCGAGGTCTTAACACCGGAATCCAAATCCCTTGGCTGGCAATTTGTTCGCTGGTGGCAACTTCATCAATAACCCAATCTCGTCCCCCAGAAACTCGACGCATCAGGGGTTTTAAAGCTCTGGCTAAGGTCAGAGGTCCCCGAAGTGAGGGGGCATCGGAAAGTCGAATGGGTAAACCCCCTCCACCAGGGGCGGTTTGACTCGGTTCCGGTTTGGGGACAATTTCGGATTGGGGCGGTTGGGGGCTTACTGAGGAAGCGGATTTATCTTCTGGGGAATTTTCTGGGGGATTTTTTGGGTTATCTGCTTGGGAAACGGGTTGAGGGGGTGATTCTGGAGGGGTTTGAGATGAACTACTGCTGTCCGAACTGGGTTCAGCGGAGGGTGAAGGGCTGGGTTCGTTAGCTGGAGTTACAGATTCAGAATATTGGTCAATGTGGGAAGCCAGCCAAAAGATATCCGCAATGTCTTTGGCGGAGAGTTGAAATTCCTGTTGTAAGGCTTGAACCAAGTTGGGATTCATTAGTCTTCTCAACTGTTAAGGTATCTCATCAAGATTTCTATCAGGTCTTTCTCGTCGCTGACTTCCGGTTTTAACTCTCGCGTCACCATATAAATGGCGTTTAAGAGTTGGTCGGTGGCGAGGTCGCCCTGGCTGCGACGGTTGATAAACTGCTCGATAAGTTGATTGATTTTGGCGGGGTCTTGGGTGAGGCTATCTTCCTCTAAATGCGCTTCGACAATCTCTTTTAAGGTGGTAGGATTGGTTTGATCGGGCATGGGTAGTCTTAAACAACGCCGGAGAAAGGCTGGGGGAAACTCTCGCTCTCCATTGTCGGTAAGGATAATCAAGGGAAAGTTACAACAGCGAATTTTTCCATCTTGGACGGGAACTGAGATACCATCGGCGGTGGTGACTTCGACTTGATTCTGCTCTGGACTAATTCGGGCGAGTTCGGGAATGGCAAATTCTCCTTCTTCAAACAGGTTTAGCAGGTCGTTGGGGAGGTTGATATCACTTTTATCAATTTCGTCGATGAGTAAGACTCTGGGACGATGAGCGGGTAAGAGGGCAGTTCCTAATGGACCCAGGGTGATGTAACGACCGATATCTTTACTTTTATCGCCCATTTGAACGTCCTGGAGACGGGCGATCGCATCATAACGATAGAGTCCATCTTGCAAGCTGGAACGAGCGGTAATATACCACGGTAACACCGGGCCGAGTTTCAATTCGTAAGCCACAGCATAGGCTAAGGAAGTTTTACCCGTTCCCGGTTTCCCGGTTACTAACAGGGGTCGCCTCAGATATAAGGCGGCATTGACCATATTAACAACCCGGTTTTGCTCTCGGTTCTCAGGGCTATGAATCCGAAAACTTTTCCCCCGTTTCTGGTCGCGAGTTTCCGCGTCTAAGGTCTGCAAAAAATTGTTCCATCGGGTGGCAATTTCTTCCACCAGACTCTTTTCGACTCCAGTAAACTGTCGCCAACTCGGAGGTGGTGGCAATTTCTCAATCCCATCATGGGGGTCACGATTTCCTTGAAAGATTTTCCAGGTGTTCATAGGGTTAGGCGGGTTATTCTCCCGGTTGCATCAGTTCAATCATCATCTCAGGGGTGAGACGATAAGGATCTTCCCAGAGAAACCCCAAGTGACATCCGAGATGGTCGGGGCTATTTCCTTGGGAGGCGGATCGGAGTTCTCGGACTGACTCGCTTAACTGACGCAAAGGGCGACAGGTGAGGAGTTGATTGATACTCTCAGCATAGTTGGCATTGGGATTAGGGCATCGGGGCCAAAGGGCGATCGGTGTGGCTGCTTGCAAAATGGCTTTGACTAAAACCTGGAAATGCTCAGAGGCGGTGGGACAAGTCAGCTTTAAGCCAATTTTCTGGTTTAATTGGTGGGGCAGTTGCCTAGAGTTTAAGCTGTGGAGGTCTTCTAGGCTCTCAAAACTTTCTAAAAGGGGATGTTGGTCTAAAATCTGGCTGACTTTCCCCCAGTTTTCATACCACTGATTGAGGTAATTGTCAAGATAATTGAGGTTTAATCGTTCGAGCGATCGCACTCTCAGTCCATACCTCATTCCCCAACAAGTTTCACTATCAACGGGGTCAAATTCTAATTGCCACTGGTCAACTTCACTACTGAGAAACTCTTTGGGCAAAAACACTTCAATGGTTAAATGATACCGCTTTCCTCTCAGCAACTTTAAGGCTTTTCTCAGGGATTTATTTAACCATATCTGAATCTCCGCCTGCGTACAAGTTAACCCATCTTCCCCAACTTCATCTAACAGCGGTTTAAATGCGGCATTGGGGTCATTTTGAATTAAAAAATTATCCTCAACTAGCCAAGCGTTGACGATGACTTGCTCAGACTTCTTTTGGGACTCCACAGTAACCAGCACATAAGACTCTAATGGCTGCGGTAAATTATCAGGTTCTCTCTGGGATGTCTTATTTTCTAATAGGTTTAAGAATTTATCTAAGCATTGATACCGTAAAATTTGGGTCAAACTGCTGAGTTCAGAGGGATAAAAATTATCCCCTACAATAGCATCGGATGGTAATGCGGTCTGGGCAAATTCTACGACATCTTTCCCATAACCACTCTCCTGCAATATCTCAAAAATTTGTTGTAATATTGCTTCAAAATCAACATGTTTTCCATCCCCAAACATCCCCGGAATGGGTAGGATTGTCGATGATTTTAAGAGGGTTTTGATTTCTTCAATCCCTTGATTGGCTTGGTCAACGCCTGCTTGAAGTTCTTCAAGCTGCAAGGGAATGGTTTGTAAAATGTCTCGAATACTGCGATAACTTGACTCAAGCCTTGCAGAAATCTCTCGCAGGGTCTGGCTTTGTTGTTCTTGGTTTCCCTCAAGTTTACGCTGTAAGTCATCAAAATATTTTGGGATTTTGGAAAACTCTTGAATCTGATAGGCTTGACTCGCTTCGCCGTCATTTTTGAGTTTCAGTAATTGACTTAAAACACTTTGAAAATGACTGTCTTGATGCTTACTTAACCGGGCTAAATCAATCCGCAACCCGGTCAATAAATCCAACATTAACCCCGCGAAAGCCTTACCATCTTCTGCAAAGTCTTCCTTGAGAGTCTGACGGAAGGCTTGGGGAAATTCATCATAAAGCAGTTGGGAAACTGTGGCAAAAACTCCATCAGGAAATTTAAATCCTCCACCGGGACAGGCTGCCATATTCAGTCTAGCAAAAATATCTTGCCAATCTTCCAGTTCCAGGATTTTATCACCCTTTGGAATCAGGATATCTGGCATTTTTCCCTCACTGATTTCTGGATATCTTTCCGATTCTCCTGTCTCTTCATTTAGCCAACTACTCCATAAACTCACCCATTTTTGAGGGGTTATTTCGGCAATTTTTAGGAGATTCTTGCAGGTTTTGCTGTCTTGCTTAAACTCAGGGACGGCTTTATGGGTAATAACGGCGGCGATCGCTTTGCCAACGGCTTGTATTAAATCGTGGTTTTTCAAAGAAACCCCAGGATGTCCGGTGGTGGCATCCCCTAACTCATTCGCCACATTTCCGGCTATAACTGAGCCAATAGCCTTGCAAGTTTCTCCCAAAAACTCTTGAGCCTCTGGGTTCGAGAGTAACCCCACGACACCCAAGGCTGGGGGGAATGTGCAGGTTGCAACATAGCAGGCTCCAAATACTCCCAGCCGATAGAGGGTCTTTTTGACCGCCATATCCTGCTCCGTCTAACTCATGGACTGATTCTACCAGAAACCGCCTAGAAATCTGATGTCTGGGGTCATGGTTTTCTGGGATTTTTGATTCCACCGGATTAACCTTCTGCTGCTGTCTGGGAATTCTTGTGCCGCTAGGCTTGACAGGTGCTGCCAAGCCATGATACTATATCTATGTACAGTTTCACAATTGAGATATGTATCCTTTAAAAAAAATTAGCAATATTCCCATTATCTAAAAGTATAGCCCAGGTTTCCCAAAAAAGCAAGGAACCCCCCCAGAAAAAAAATTTTCGTAACATTTCTTTACATTTCTTTACATAAGTTAACATAATTATGAATTACATTGATAGCTAATCAAGCAGAGTAGATATGAGATTGAGATGATGCTAACTTCCAATGACTTTAGTGGGTTACTGAATCAAAGATTTTTCCGAAACTTTTTACCCATTCCGGCGACTGGGACTTTACACTTAGGGAAAAAGACCCCAGACTTTGAATTACCAGACATCACGAATAATGGGAAAGTGCGTCTGTCTGAATACCGAGGTAATACGCCTGTTATTCTGGCGTTTACGCGAATTTTTACGGAAAAGCAGTATTGTCCCCTATGCTACCCCCACATAAAAGCTCTCAATGAAAATTATGCAGCTTTTGTGGAGCGTGGCGCTGAAATATTGATGATTACCAGTACAGACACAGCACAAAGCCAGACCGTGGTTAAAGATTTAGGTCTAAAAATGCCGTTGTTAAGTGATTCTAGCTGTGGTATTTTCCGACTTTATCATGTAGGTCAAGCCTTGGGCGCACCTCTTCCGGCTCAATTTGTTTTAGACCGTGAGGGAATCTTACAATATCGCCATTTATTTTCGTTTCTTGAACCCAATGCGACAGTCCCTAAACTGCTGAGTGTTCTGGATGAACTAGCTAATTAAAAACCAGGCTGCCAATCTTTGGATTCTAAGCGTTTGAGCTGTTGTAGGTAACGAGAAAAATAACCATGATTTAAGCGGCTGTAGTCGTACATTTTGGCGCTTTGTAAGCTAATCGCCCAGGACCAAATTTGGGCAACTTGGGTGAAGGCGGGTAAGGTATATTTTTCCCAATCAGTGAGGGGGTAAATATCTTGATATCCTTGTATAAAAGCGTCTCGGCTACTACGTCCTAACCCGGCTTGTAGGGAAACTTGTAAAAATTTGGCGATGTCAAAAATGCGCCAACCATAGCCACATTGATCAAAGTCGAATAGGGTGATATCTCCTGAATTGGTAAAATGGGCGTTTCCACTGTGGGGGTCTCCCCAACAAATTCCCCATAGGTCAGCGTTTTTGGGGAAATCAGCTAGTTGAGCCCGGATTCTCTCTGCTGTATTATGTAAGTCTGATAGGTCAGACGATCGCAATTGTAGGAAGGGGGCGATCGCTTCTACGGAACGATCTAAGAGGTATTCTAGGGTTAGTGGCGATCGGTAATGGTCTGTATGGAAGTGACGAGAAACCTGATGAAGACGGGCGACAGTTTGACCTAGTTGGCGACTTTGGCTAGAGTTTAAGTCTCCTAGGGGGATTTGTCCTGATGCGTAGGTGAACAGGGCTGCATATCGTTTCCCCTCCGGTGCATTAATTTCTACTAACAGTTGATTCTCCCAAGTCCTTAACGGGTGCGAAACGGGAATATCTCGTTTCCGCAGAAAGTCCAACAGGTCTAACTCGAATTGGGTTTCTGACCTGGACCGCCAATGATGATGGGACACTCTGAGAATGTAGGATCTGATCGATGTTTCGATTACATATATATCACTCAAGCCTCGATGCCAAAATTCACAACTCTGGACTGCTTCGAGTCTATACTTAGGCAGTACCTTGGAAAGTAAAGCATCACAGGCTAGGGTTGAGTAACTGACGGGAAATGTCTCTTCTGTAGTCGTTAGGCTTAGTCTAGATCCTTTGCTTTTGGTGCGACTAACAGCAATCATGGCTTTATACCTCCAAAGTTATTTGATGAGTGTTGACGGCTTCTCTGGTCCCACACAGATGCGATCGCTTTAGCTGGCTAACGGTTTCCCTCCGTTGTTGGTAGCATCTGTATTGACTATTTCCCTTTTTTGGATCAATTGGCTGATTCCTCGCCTGATTCCCTCAACTATCCGGTTATTTCTACCATCAAAAATTATCAAACCTTTTTGGTATAAATGACAAGCTATGGCGACGTTGAACCACCAATCGATCACACCATTTGATTCATTATCATATTTCTTCTAGCCTAAAATTGTAAGATAAAAATGACATTTTTATATTTTTTTTCCAGATGATTTTCCCGGTCAATAATTCTTAACTATTTATTTGTATTTTTCCCGAAAACTGATATAATGGACGATTATGCCATTCCACCAAGCCATACTACAAATCGAATTTTTTGGCAAGTCTGATTTGAACAAAATCTGCGATTTCTGGTTGATCACTTAGCAACTATCCTCAAATTTGGTAAAATTGATTACAGTTTTTGTAGTGGTTATGCGCTATGGCTGACCTGATAGCTGGGAATATGAAACCAATTAAATCAATGGGACATGGAAGTGATGAGATGTCTGATTAAATCAGCCAAGGAAAAAGCTAATCAGCCTCATGATTTCACGAGGTTAACAGATAACAGGTCTCGCTTGCACGCGATCGCCAAACCCGCTATGGTATTTGAGGACGGTTATCAGGTCTACGCCCATCATGGCTGGATTTTCCGAGAAGATTATCTATGGGGGGTTGAGTTAATCCGTCATAGTGTGGATGAAAGCGATCGCCTCCACGCCGAAGGGGAAGCCGCCATCGAATTTTCCGATGGATTTTGCTGTCACGTCCAGGGGGTAAGGTTACCGGAAAAATACGGCAAACTGCACCCAAATCCATGGCAATCACAATGGTTATTAACGGAACCAAATGCGGAACGAATAAGGGTGTTAATTGAGGGGATAGGTTATGGCAGAATTTGCCAAGAACTCGATTCGGTAGAATTAGATAATTGGCGGGAATATAATTTATTAAAAATTGATAACTATCAGGAAAACGAGCCAATTTTATTATTAAAAATGACCTGTGGGAGTACCAAATCAATTCATGTCCTGCGGGTTCCCCCAGATATGACCTCAGCTAGGGCGGCGATTAAGTGGGTGAACTGGGGGATTGACCCGGAAGAATTTGCAGTGTCAACTTAAACAATATTTAATGATTATGCGATCGGCAAAATGTCTCGTTCAATTCTAGCCATATCGAGATAAAAATGTTACCATCTATTCTACAATTGTAGCATCTAATGGTTTGAGAGTTGGGCTTTTTTTATGGATTATAAACAAGAATTAATTACCACAATCCACGATTTTGGCTGTGACCTAGAATTATTAGAAGGTCGCTTAACCCAACTCAGTGAAATTTCCCCAACAGCCGTCCTAATTCCGGCGTTGTATGAAGAACTAGAAAGACCGGCGCTGACTCAAATTCGCGATTGCTTAAAAGACTGTGAATTTGTCAGAACTGTTGTAATATGTGTGCGAGCAACCACCTTAGAACAATATGCCAGCACGGTTCAATTTTTTGAAATCATGCCCCAACCGACCCTAGTAATTTGGGAAAACGGACCCCGCGTGACTCAACTTTTGAACAAATTAAGGGAAAAGGGGCTAGATCTATTGAGTTTTAAAGGTAAAGGTCAAGCGGTATGGTTAGGACTAGGTTTAGCATCCCTGCAAGCGGAAGCGATCGCTCTCCATGATGCAGATATTACCACCTATGATAAATCCTATCCGCTCAAATTGTTATTTCCCCTAGTGGAGAAGGACTTAGGCTTGGCCTTCAATAAAGCCTACTACGCGCGCATAGGAGGGGAACCCCTAGGTTTTCATGGTCGGGTAGTGCGTCTGTTTGTGACACCGTTACTGACAGCAATGATGGATGTATTTGGCTATAACAATTACCTCCGGTATCTTAGCGCCTATCGTTACCCCCTGTCGGGAGAATTTGCCCTGACCGATGACCTGGCCCTGAATACTCGCATTCCGGGTAACTGGGGGTTAGAAATCGGGTTATTAGCAGAAGTCTACCGCAATGTTGCCGATAAACGTATCGCCCAAATCGACTTAGGGATTTTCGACCATAAACATCAAAGCCTAGGAAGATCCAGCAATGAAGGCCTGCGGAAGATGTGCCGGGATATTTTCCGTTCAATTCTCAGAACCCTAGTAGAAATGGAAAGAGTTACCATTAGCCGGGAACAAATCCATACTTTGCGGGTAAAATTTCGGCGAGAAGCACAAGACTACACGAGACAATATTTTCTTGATGCCCGATTTAATAACCTACACTACGATCGCCACCAGGAAGAAATGACTGTAGAAATCTTTGAACAGGTGATCGCAGAAGCCGGGGACGAATATTTCCGCAACCCAGCGGGGGCGCAAATTCCTGACTGGACTAGGGCGTTAGCGGTAATGCCAGCCCTGCGGGAACAACTACGGGAAGCCACCCGGCGCGATATGGTACAAGGGAGGGAACTTACCGAAAAAAATGCTGGTGAACCTTCGCCGGAGGCTGACTCGGAAGCAAATTAGACTGTTGTGGGTTCTCGTCTTGTTTCTCAGAACGGTTATTGTATTAAAAGGAACTAAAAGACGCGATCGCCTGATTTTTGGGACTCGACAAAAAGGAAGAGAATGTTTATTGCATCGGACAACACTACAATTTTTATCTTACTAATTTCCCTAGGGATTCTGACTTGGGGGTACTACCGCGCTAGACCTTATGGAAAAGCTGGCATTCTCTCATGGCTACAGTCAGTATCTCTGATGGGACCCTGGCTATTATTTTTTGGGCTAACTGCCTTTGGCATCTATATTAACTTTGTCAGCATTCTGCTGTTATTCGTCGCCGCCACGGGTATTTACATTTACTTGGGGCGAAAACTGCGATCGCTGGCTGAAGAATTAGATGACAACAACCCACAGATTCCTCAAGAGGGGGAAACTCCTACCCCAGAAGCTGTTAACCTCAGCGACACCAGCCGGGAAACACCAGGGACTCCCCAAACTGAAACTACAGCTATCAACCCAGAAGACCTAAAAGTTATCCAAGGTATTTTTGGCATTGATACCTTTTTCGCCACGGAAACTTTCCCCTATCAAGAGGGAGTGATTTTTAAGGGGAACCTTCGCAGTGACCCGGAAGAGGTCCATGGTCGTCTCAGCCGCAGCCTTCAAGAAAAAATGGGCGATCGCTTCCGTTTATTTTTAATCGAAAATCCTGACGGTAAACCCGTTGTCATTGTCCTTCCCAGTAGCAAAGACCCCCAACCCGCTACAGATGGACAAAAAATCCTCGCCCTGGTTTTACTGGTGATTACAGTCGCCACTATTTTTCAAGCCGGGGGTCTACTTTTGGGCTTCGACTTCTTTGGTGAACATAATCGTTATGGGGAAGTCTTACCTATTGCGATCGGTATAGGATCGGTTCTCGCCGCCCATGAAATCGCCCATCAAGTTATCGCCAACCGCCACCAGGTTAAATTTAGTCTCCCCTTTTTCATTCCTACTGTACAAATCGGCACCTTTGGCGCTTTTAACCGATTTGAGTCTCTACTTCCCAACCGGAAGGTTTTATTTGATGTCGCCCTAGCTGGACCCGCCGCCGGGGGTTTGTTATCACTACTTATGCTATTGGCTGGATTGATACTTTCCCACCAAGGTAGTTTGTTTCAAGTTCCCACTAGCTTTTTCCAGGGTTCTGTTTTGGTCGGGCTACTTTCCAAATTGATTCTCGGAAACGCCCTCAAACAAAGTATTGTCGATGTTCATCCCTTGACTATTATTGGTTGGCTAGGCTTGGTGATTACTGCTATTAATTTAATGCCAGCCGGACAGTTAGATGGTGGTCGCATTATCCAGTCTATCTTTGGGCGCAAAGTCGCTGGAAGGTCTACTTTTGCTACTTTTATTGTTTTGGCGATCGCTTCTTTGGTCAATCCCCTGGCTTTGTATTGGGCGGCGGTTATCCTGATTTTACAGCGTAACCTCGAACGTCCTAGCCTTAATGAACTCACTGAACCCGACGACACCCGCGCCGCTTTGGGACTCCTGGCTATCTTTATGATGATTATTACCCTCTTTCCCCTTACCCCTACCTTAGCCAGTCGCTTGGGAATTGGCGGTTGATCTCACCCCATACACAAACCACCCCCTGTCTCTATATCGGCTATTGTGTTAATTTATGTAACAAAAAATTAAGAAGTGTTAGAAAAAACGGCTTTTTGGCACTGGGGGGGTTGATTTTGTAGGTGGCTCGTGGTACTATGTTACATAATGGGAATATTAGCAATTTTATTTTTTGGGTCAATTATCCATTATGCTATAAACTATATGTCAATAGCCTATCACGACTCGACAACAGTTGTCAACCCCCAGAATGATTCAACCATTGTTGAAAGACAAGATTTCTGTCATCATCAGGGATAAGTAATTGATAGACCCGATGTCGTTTTTTGGCATAAGTTTCGAGACGATCGCATTTTAAGCCATAGCCAATTTGATCAAGAAAGCGACTTAATACCATAATGGGGGTAGATCGTGGTGCTAACCCTATTCCGATAATAGACTTAATAGCAGTGCGATCGCCTAAAGCCAGCTTCGCCATTTGCTGTAAATCAGGATCAGTATTTTTAAACTCCCGATTTTCCTGTTGTAATAAAGTAGGAAAGCGTAATAATTCCAGAGTAGCGACGACCGCGCCTAATTGCGATCGGTTAAAATCAGGACCAAATAAACTACCTTTTCCTCGTTGTCCCAAATCCTGTGCTATTCGCGCATCTCTCGCGGACAGGAAAGGGCGACCCACAGTTAAGAAATAATGCAATTTTAATTTTTCATACCATCCCTGGTCATCCTTAGTTATCAATTCAGGATTAACGGGAATACCATAGCGCAATTTTAACTGATGTTTGCGTAAAGATTGACTTTCAGCAGGAGTTTTAAACACTTTTTTTTGCAAAACATGATATGCCAAATCACTTAAATCTGTAGCGTTAGATATAGCCCAGCATTCGGTCTGATAATTGCGATCGCGCACAGCGTCAATCAAATCAGTTAAACTAGGTTTAAGGTGATGGTCAGCCACCAAATCAGAATCAGAAGTTTCGCAAGGGGGAGAAACGGGTGATAATTGATGACCTTCAGCTTCCAAGCCAGCCAATACAGATTCCCGATAGCGGGTCATAGTAGCATTAAACCGGACGGCAATTTTAGCCCAACACATTAAAGACTCAGCTTGAAACCCCATTTCCAAATCATCAAAATCATCAAAATCTGACTGTTGTAATAAACGAATGTTTAACTGAGTTAAGCGATGGCTACAACTCAGCAGGGAAGCCATAGATAAAGCGCCATTTCCCAACCTATTTAAACCGTGGGAAGCTATCCACAGATGTCGAGGTATATTTTCGCGAATTCTAGCCAAAGCCTGACGCACAGAATTTTCAGATTGAACCCCTTGGGCGATACCCCATACGGAGGTAAAATGACCTTTTAAATCAATACTCACCCCAGTTTCAATAGCAGGGGAAGCCAAAACCAGATCATAATCTGCTAAAATATGATTAAGTCGGTTGATGCAACCGTAGGCGGGATGATGAGGGTCAGCCAAAGACTGGGAATCAATACGGAGGATTTTCAGTTGAGGAAATTGCGCTTTAAAATAGGCTTCTAAGGTGGAAGTCCCCCACTTACTAGCTAACTTTTGGGCGGACAAACACACAAAGGGACGACCGCCATTAGCGAGATGATTTTCTAGGTCTTTAACTAATTGTTTAGGAGTATGACCGCCATAGTGATAAACATTCCAAGCCTGATCAGCAGCAGGTCGAAAATGGTTTTCGATAATAAAGGGAGTTAGGGGAATTCCCGATAAGGCTTTGAGATAATCAATAGTAGTATCACTGAGGTCAGCATCAGCGATAACTACCCGACCATTGGACATGAAGACATTTTGCAATAAAACTTTTAGCGATCGCAATATAGCGACTCGATATTGGCGACAGGTGTCGGAATTTAGACCATGCCAAATTATCTGTTCAACTTCATCAAAAATCACCAAAGTATTAGACCAATTATTGGGGTTAAAACCCAGGGAGGAAGAGGGATGCAGGGAATCAATACATAATCCATAACCCTCCCCAGGACGACTGATAACCGTCCCCATTCCGGCTTTCATATAGTTTAAACCAAACCGCTGACAGAGAGATTCTACTAAGCGGATACGATGACCGATAACCAGGACAGACTGACCTTTATCACTGGCTTGTTTAACGAGATTTTCTAGGAGTCTAGTTTTCCCGCTACCTTTGGGGGATTTAATCGCCACCAATTGGCAGGCTTGAGGGATAGCTAAATCCTCTGGGAGATAGGGACAATTGAGGTTTAAATCGGCGGAATAGGTCAAGCGTGAGTGGGAGATGGCGCGCCAGGTTTCCAGGGGTGTAGCGGCTTGATAGGCTTGATGTAGGGCTTCTACTCCTTGGGTCGCAATGAGATCATCAACACCTTTCCCTAATTGGGGTTTCCAGGTAATGACTTTAGTATGGCAACCTCTGCGGCTGAGAAGATATCCCATTTGGCGGATAGCTGCGTCTACGGCTTTGATGGTGTTAGGTTTGGTATCGCTATCAAAGACAATATAGATTTGGCGACCTTGGCTGGCTAGTTTTTGTAATTCTGGAATTAACTGAGATTTTCCGATGCGGTTTCCCCATTGGTCTCGCGGGACTCGATAGCCGCCGTTAATACCGGGAAGGGCTATGGCTGGGTATCCAGCAGTAAGTAGTGATCCGGCTTTTTTTGCGCCTTCGGTGATACAGATGGGAATTTCGTGATGATCAATGACCCACTCCCAAAATCCTAAATCGGCGCGGTCTGGTTGTATGGCTTCGGGGGAAATGGTTAAACTGTGACGATGGGCGATCGCTTCCCAAATTGATTGGGAGACTCGCAAGGCAAAAATTCCGGTGGCGGTTTGGGGAGGATGTTCGTATTTTATGGGTTTATTGCTGTGACTGCTAAGGCGAGGTTTGGCGGGTTTGAAGCATCCCCACAGATCCTCGTTTCCGGTTAAGATATCGACACCTGAACACCACCAGCCCCCTTGGTTAACATGACTATAGCGTTTAAGAATGCGATCGCATACTCGACCACCATTGCGTCTGGGTAGGTTGTCGGCATACAGCAGATAATCTAAAGGGCGATCGCCTTCTAGGGGAATAACATTTAATTGAGTTAGCTCTGGGTCAACGCAGCTTGCGTTCCATTCTATCAGATGATTCACGATATCTCCAGGAAATTAGGCACACCCCACACTGCCTATACAATCAATTGGGATTTAGGGGATTTATACTATAACCCCAGATGTGGAGTTGTTGTCAATTGATTGGCTGAATCTTCCATAGATATGGGGTAATTGACCGGACTCATCAGGTCCTAGCCCCATCCTGACTCAGTTTAATGATATCAATGGCTTCTCCAATTTGGGTTAGCTGGTGGTTTTCGGAATTATAAGCCCAAACCTTTAAAGATATTTCGCCAGAGGGTAAACTAGCGGTGGGAATCCTTAGCCTCCAACCAGATTGTGCATATTCACGAATTCCTAAAACACTAGCAACATCCCAGCGAGGAATATTTACCTCTCCCACAGCAATTAACTGGTTATTCTCCCCGACACTGAGATAAACAGCATCAGCAGGTTTTCGGGTTTCGGGAATTACTCCCCACCCGGTTAAAACTGAGGGTTGACCTACCCGAATTGGTGATTCTGGAATGACATCAATTGCGCCATTAAATTGGTCGGTAGTGGCGAAAGTTGGGGGCATATCACTCCGTCGCCAAAACCAATGGGATTGGACGAATTTGTGAGGGCGATATTGTTGTAAAATGTATTGATAAATTAGAGAGGCTGAATCGGCTTTTAAGACTTCATCCCAGGGGTTTTGAAACCAGACATCATTAGTTAAGAGAATTATGGGGGGTTGAGTCCTTTCTAGGTCTTGGATTACCTGGTTTTGGGCGACGGTAGGTTTAGCATAGAGAACATAGCTATATTTTGAACAGGATGGCTTATTATATAGATAATACCACAATCCTTCTGATGTGACATTAAAAAAACAGGATTGATTGGCTATTTCTGGTGACATGACATTTTTGGCTTCTAAATAATCGGGTTTGAGTAATTCAGTATCAGGGACAGAGATAGCGGCTGGGAGTTGCGATAGTTTCTGGGATGCTTCCAGGACATTAAAACCAGATTCTGAGGTTAGAATAAATATCAATAACACGCCTATACTCAGCTTTTGCGGCAATGTTAGGGTTAATTGATGTAGGGGATTTTCCAGATATCGCCGATAAGCTAACAGCAATAAATATACAGTTAAAAATGCTGTCATAATTGCGCCGTGATAAGCATGACCTAAATCACTGCGGTCTAGGGTGATTCTCATATAAACGCCGGCGGCGGATAGGAGAATTAGGGTAAATAAATGTTTGCGGACAAAGGGTTTTAGTTGGAAGTTATGGCTGATTAAATCCCAGGTGAGATAGGTTAAAACTCCGGCTTGAATGAGAATAGATAGCCAGAATTTTTGGGAGATAAAGGTCATTTGGAAGGGGGGAAGGGGAATGAAGGAAATGTAGCGACCATATTTTCCCCAGTAGGCGATTTGAGAGGCGATCGCATTTACTTGATCTAGTCCTAAAAAAATGGCGATCGCACTCAAGGAAATGACTACCCCGGTGAAGGTTGCAGTTAACCAAGTTTTGCTAGTTTGGGAAGGTAAAAATAGGCTGATGATACAGGTAATCAAATAAACGGCTAAGAAATATATGGCGCGGTCATACACATATAAAAAACCCCCAGGAATAGACAACCCCACCAACAGGGATAAAATTATGGCTTGTCGTCTAGGAAAATGGTGGCTATCCCCGACATGATTAGATTGTAATTGTTGTGGTGTTTCCCAGGGTAGAAATAGGCGAAAATAACGGAGAGTTATGGCGATTTGAAAGACAAACCAAGTCCCTCGCCTCCCGTCAAACTTGAAGAAAATGCTATCAAAAATACACCAGAATAAACAGAGTAGTAAAAAAATGGGTAATTTTGACTTTTTTAATCCTACTAACCCGGTGATTTCCCACAAAATCCAAAAATAGCCTACAGCAGTGAGTGCATTTTGGAGATTAACAACTAGCCGACTTAAAGCAATTCCGTTATTATTGCTAATGAAACTCATGGCTATTTCTGTGGGTAAAACATCCATACCATAGCCATGAATTAAGACGGTATTAATAAAGGGCTTTTCCAGTTGGGAGAAATTCGGCCAAAATCCCAAAAATTCTCCTTCGTGGAAGGAGTCCCGCAAAAGGGAGGTAATTTGAAACTGGTTGAAAGGAATATTAATGACCCAGGCTAAGAGTAAAATTCCGGTAGCGGTTGCTAAAAACCAATTTTGGCTGAGAGTTTTGGCGGTAATGTTAATGACAGGGTGGAGATATTCTCCCGGCGATGTTTTCCGAAATTTCCAAACTATCAGAGTTAGCAGGGGGGGAGTAAATAGCAAAATCAGATATTTGAGATAATCTGTATAGGGACTGATATTCTCAATGCTGGCTTGGGAAATTACCCCGGTGGTATTGTTTCTGATCGGGATAGCAATGGGGTTGACCAGGGGAACTAAAATTATCCAACTGGTGAGGGTAATTATCAGGACTACGGCTAAACTTGGTGGGGGGGTAAATTTGCGATCGCTCATTTTTACCTAAGACTCCCAACTGGAAATGCGATCGCCTGACGAAAAGGAATATAGCTTATGTCCGGTAAAACTAATTAAGGCTACACAGGCGGCGCTTACGAGTCTAGCCGGGGTAGGAGACCACCCCAATTCATTAATCAACAATTGTAATAACCCCAAATTCGCCAATAAACTATTTAAGGCGACTGTCGCAAAAACTCCATATTGCATCAACCAGTTACGCCAGTAAATACCAAACACAAACCGACGACTTAACCAGAAATTGGTACTTAGTCCCAAAAAGTAACTAATTCCCAAGGCGTAAACATACCAAATTCCCGCCTGGGTAAGAAGGGAAAACACCAAAACATCTACAACGGTTGCACTTCCCCCGGTGAGTAAATAACCGCCAAACTGTCGCAAGGTAGCGATCGCCTGACGACGGCGAGACTTTCGGGAAACCGCCGCCACAGTGGTTGGGGTTTCGGCTTCGGCTTCTTCGACATATTCACTATCACTATTGACATTCCAGAGATTATGTTTTCCGGGGGTGATTACATTTTCCGCCGCCAAAATTCCCATCAATAAGCTATGGTCTTGGTTATTATACTTAAATGCACCATATCGACCCACCAACTGCAAATTCTGGAAACCTTTAAAATACTCCTCAAGGGTTGCTAAAGAGGCTTTATAATTTCCGGCATATATAGGATAAGTCCGAGGTAAACGCACAACAAACCCCCCAGAAACCTGCTGCTTTTGGAGTAATCCAATTTTTATCAGGTCGGCTTGCGCCATGTGTAGCAGGTCTTCTTCTGGACAATTCCATAACTGATCATCAAAATTGCACCAATACTCACAACAGAGGGGAGTTTGATAATTATTGGGTAACATTTCGGGCGACCAATTGGCAAAATTTGTCACCCTTCCTAATTTCACCCTGGGGTCGTTAATATATAGCCAGTTATCGGGGAATAAATGACCATCATCAATAATTAAATAGACTAAAATAGTATTCCGAAATTTAAGCGATCGCGCTGATTCTATCACTGGCTGAGGCGGTGCTGTTTTCAACTGTTCCACCAATAAAGTTAAGGGAATAGAAGAAATCACCCCCCCACAGCTAAAAGTTTGCACTTCTTTAGTCTCACGGTTGCGGACAGTCACATGGGTAGCCTGACCATCATTATGATGTACCTCAATCACTTCGGTATTCAGTAATAAGGGTTGCTGATGCTGATTTAAATAATCGGCTATTTTATCATAAAGTTGACCAGAACCCAACCGAGGAAATTGGAATTGGTCAATCAAGGTTTTGACTTTACCATCATTTCCTAATAAGGCATTAACCACGGCTTTATATAAGGACAAACCCTTAATTCTTTGTGCCGCCCAGTCGGCGCTAATTTCTGTACAAGGAATTCCCCAAAGTTTCTCGGTGTAACTCTCAAAGAAAATCTCAAATAGCCGTCGCCCAAATTTACCAATCACCCACTCGGAAAAATTCTCTGGCTGAGGTTTGGGAAATAAACGCACTTTCACATAAGACGAAAGTATTTTAACTGTCTCCAATAACCCCAACGCAGAAAGCACCTGTTTGGCTTGGAGAGGATAACTAAAGTATTTTCCCCCGTAATAAATGCGGGTAAGTCGATTAACTGTTACCTGGTCTTTTTCTAATACTTGATTCCAGAGTTTCACCACAGGCGATAATTTGGTGAAAAATCGATGGGGTCCGAAATCGAGAATAAACCCTTTATACTCGATACTTTTCGCTAGTCCCCCCACGCGCTTATCTCTTTCTACTACTACTACAGGAATTCCCTGACGGGTGAGAGTATAAGCCGCAGCTAACCCCGCTGGACCCGCACCTAAAATGTAAATCGGTTTCATCACACCACACTCAAATTATCGACTTGGGCAAATTGTACTCATCATACACTATCATCCATAATAACCCGATTTTTCCATTCAAAAGGGGTTGACATTATCCTCTATTTTCTGATATTCTAGGTCATATATAACATAATAGAGATATTTGTGTATATTTTTTTTGAAGATAGATTCCCATTATAATAAAATTATATCCGAGGTTTCCCCAAATTGTCAACCCCCCTTCCCGAAAAAGCCGGGCAACGATAAGTTTTACTAATTTAAAATTCGCCAATAGTTTTAATATTTAAAAGATTGTAAATATTTATGACATTTTTATTGCTAAATATTATCAAATAATTGACGACAGAATGGGGGTTGTGGTAGATTTATGTAAACAAAAATCCACTGGGGTTTCTGTGAACTGAGCAAAATACGGCTTAAAAAGCCGATTATATGGTGAGTCTTGGGCGATCGCCGAGGGAATTTCAAGTTTAGCGATGCACGAGTTTTGGGGAAATTCGGGGTGATCGAAAATCGGCGACTTGACAAAAACGGATATTTATGGTATTGGCAGTCAAACCGAGTAAAATCAAGATGGTGGAATTTCCAAAGCGATCGCCCCTAATAAGCCCTTGCGAAAATCATTGAGTAGCTGTCGTGCGGTGCGTTCCAAATCTCCTTGAAAGCGTTGATCAGCCAAGGCTTGTAGATAGGACTCTCCAGTTTCCGAAGCGATCGCGAGAGAATAGCGATCGGTCAATTTATCGTGAATTTGGAGATGTTGAAACAAATCAACCATACCCGCCGCCACCCGTTGGTTATCATAACCCGCCTCACCAATATCCTCACAAATCGCCAACTTGAGAGCATCCTGTTGATTTTCAATGCGGCTAGGAATAACCCCTGGCGCATCCAACAATTCAATTTGCTTAGAAATCCTGACCCACTGTAACTTGCGTGTCACCCCTGCCCGTCTAGCACTTTCTACGACTCGTCGCCCCAAAAGTCGATTAATCAAAGCCGACTTACCGACATTAGGAAATCCAATCACCCCAGCCCGGACAGGTCGGGGTAACATTCCCCGCTGCTGACGTTTTTGATTCAACTGTTCTCCGGCTTGTTTAGTAGCGCGTACTACTGCATCAACGCCATCTCCCTGTTGAGCATTAGTAAAATAGGGGATTTCCTGATGTTCCTCAAACCACTGTTGCCATTGTTGTTGTATATGGGGAGGAATCATATCTTGGCGGTTAATAATCAATAATCGTGGTTTTTGGGATACCCATTGAGATACTTTAGGGTGGTGAGTCGCCAAGGGAATGCGAGCGTCCCGAACTTCTAGGACCACATCAACTCGTTTAAGTTGTTCTGTGAGGGTACGTTCAGCTTTAGCAATATGACCGGGATACCATTGAATTGTCATGATTGGTTAATAGTAGATTAATAGTTAAGTGAAAGGTTCAAGTTGCCTCTTTTCCCTGATACATATATTGAGGTAATCGCATGGTCAAAGTTGACCCCTGGTTTAACTGACTTTCAACCCAGAGATCACCACCCATCATCTGACATAATTTATGAGTTATAGAAAGTCCCAAACCCGTGCCGCCATATTTACGGGTTGTACTTTCATCAGCTTGGGTAAAGGGACTAAAAACCGTGGCTATTTGTCGCTCATTCATGCCAATTCCGGTATCCTGAACTTGCCAAAAGATAAAGGAGATTTCTGAGAGAGTTTCTGAGGGAGATTCCGGGGAGTGATAAATGGGCAAATCGGGTAAATCTGTAGCGGGAATTAACTGTTGCCATACTCGTAAAATTACCTGTCCTTGTTCGGTGAATTTGCAGGCATTACTTAACAAATTAAGTAGGGACTGTCTGACTTTAGTTACATCAGTATACATCAAGTCCAGACCGGGAGCAACCTCTAGGGTCAATTGATTATGATTTTTTTCAGCCAAGGGTGCTATAGTGGTTTCCACTTCCCAAAGCAAGGTATTAATTTGACATTTTTCTAGGTGAAAATTAATGCGGCCAGCTTCAATCTTAGAAAAATCGATAATATCACTAATTAAGGTGAGGAGATGTTGACCCGCAACGTGGATATTTTTCAAGTCAGCCACAAAGTCATCCTGACCGATATCTTGAGCGTCTTCTTGTAGTAATTCACTGTAACCGAGAATAGCATTTAGGGGAGTGCGAAGTTCATGACTCATATTAGCTAAAAATAGGCTTTTAGCTTGGTTAGCCTGTTCGGCAGCTTCTTTAGCTCTACGGAGTTCCTCAGCCTGTTTATGTTCAGTGATATCACTAGCCAGGGTAAGCAAACAGGGGGTATTTTCTAATTGGATAGGTTCAATGGCGATTAACCAATCTCGAATTGCGCCTGATTTATGGCGGACTTCCACGGTTAAATTACTGAGGCGATCGCCATTAGTAAGTCTTTTAAAGATGGGGTTAATCTGGTCAGGATCCCACATTTGCAAATCCTCGAAAGTGCGGTCAATGACCTGTTCCCGACTCCATCCCAATTGCCGAAGAAAACTATCATTGACATCCACAAATCGCCCTTCTTGAGCAGTAGTAATAATAATGCCAATGGGACTAGCTTTAAACACTCGGGAAAACCTTTCCTCACTAGCTCTTAAAGCAATTTCAGCGCGTTTGCGCTCAGTGATATCCTGAACAGTGCTAGTAATATGGGTGGTGGTAACGATCGCCTGTTCAACCACAAATCGTTCTTGACCGTCAGGGCGTGCAATCCGATAATCTATAGAATAGGGAATTTGCTCTGAGATAGCTTGAGAAATAGCAGTTTCCACCCGGAGGCGATCGAGAGGATGGATATATTGCATAAAACTATCAATGCTGGGAGTCACCTGGTCAGGGTTAACGCCAAAAATGCGGTAAAGCTGATCAGACCAAGAACAGTTTAGTCGTCGGATATCTAATTCCCAGTGTCCTAACTTAGCAATACGTTGAGCGGTAGCCAAACTAGCTTCCCCCGAACGTAGAGATGCTTCTACTGTTTGTCGTTCTTCCACCGCACCAGCTAAAAATAAACCCGTGATAGTCATCACTAAAATAAAGGCTTGTAGAGAAAAGACCTGGGGATTTTCGTTGAGGTTGTCCATAAAAGGGCCACTACCCCGTAGGACACCCCAGACGGCAAATGTTGCTGTTAATAAGTGAGCGATCGCAGTTCCTCGCTGACCAAAACGTAGGGAAGCCCAGACTAGCAGTGGAAATGGCAGGTACTCTAGGGGGTAGTGAATAGTGAGAACGCGGGTTCTCGAACAGAATACAAACCAATTCAAAGCCGAAAATAGTACCAACCAGCTTCCTATTTCGAGATAGCTGAATAATTTAGGCAGCCATAGCTTTTTTTTGGGGTTTTTGAGAATTTCCCAGCTTTCAGGTAATAGCCAACTCCAATGATTCCCGGTTGACCCCTGCAAGTCTCTGGTCTGTTGATATTTGATATTAAATCGATTAGCCCAAGTCAGAAGTACCGGGGCTAATAGCAGAACGCCAATGGTATCTCCCAGCCACCATGTTACCCAAATATCAGCGAATGTATCGGATTTGATTTCTCCAGCGATTAATAATGCGATCGGAGTAATAGTAGAATTAATCAGACTCGAGAGGGCTCCAGCTAGAATAGCTAGTCCCAGTACATCCTTGAGGCGCGCTAAAGCCGGAGAGAAACCGATCCTTTTTAACATCAACCAACCCGCACCAGCTTCTAGGAGGGTTCCCAGAGTCCAAATTAATCCCAGATAACCGGAGTGACCGGTCAGCCAATAGTTAGAAAACAAAGCACCGAGGATAATTCCCGGCCAACATTTACCCCCCCACCAGATGAAAACCACTAAAGACCATCCCGCCGCCGGCCAGAAAATGGCTTCCATGGCATTGAGCATTAAAGTCTCAATGGTTATCCAGATTAACCCCAGATAAACCAGAAGCGCAACCATATTGATAATTAGGTAGCGTGCCAGTTTAGATCTGAGGATGTTATGGAACTGAAGCATTTTAATCCCCTCCGTTGCTTCTCCCCCACACTCAAAGAAATTAGCCTCAGTATCCTAAGACCGACTTCCCACCTCGTTTAAGATTAGGGATATCTTTAGTATAGTCGCCGATTCTGTTGGGGTAAGCGATCGCACTTACAGACTTACCCCAAAATCCTTTTACCAACGGCAATTAGGCATCATCTAAAGCCACAATACCGGGAAGTTGCTTCCCTTCGAGGAGTTCCAGACTAGCCCCACCACCTGTAGAAATGTGGCTCATCTTTTCACCCAAATTCAATTGTTCCACAGCCGCCACCGAGTCGCCGCCACCGATAATTGTAGTAGTACCGGTGCTGGTTAGTTCTGCCAAAGTTTGAGCGATCGCCCGAGTACCCGCCGCAAACTTCTCAAACTCAAACACTCCCATAGGACCATTCCAGAGGACAGTTTTGCAGTCTCCCAAGGCTTCTTGGAAAACCTTAACCGAATCAGGGCCAATATCCAATCCCATCCAACCATCAGGAATTGCTTCAACGCTAACAGTTTGAGAATCAGCATCAGCCGCAAACTTATCAGCCAAAACCACATCTGTAGGTAACAACATAGTTACCCCTTTTTCTTTCGCCTTCGCTTCCAGGGACTTAGCCAACTCCAGCTTATCTTCTTCCACCAGGGAATTACCCACACTCAGCCCCCTGGCTTTGTAGAATGTGAAAATCATGCCGCCACCCAGCAACAACTTGTCGCATTTGTCAAGTAACGCTTCAATGACACCAATTTTGCTAGATACCTTAGAACCACCAATAATCGCTGCTAGGGGACGTTGAGGGCTTTCAATCGCCCCTTGGAGGAACTGCAATTCCTTCTCAATCAAATAACCCGCCACACAGGGACTCAGATATTTAGTCACCCCTTCAGTGGAAGCATGGGCGCGGTGTGCAGTACCAAAAGCATCATTTACATACAGATCCGCTACCGAAGCCAACTGCTTGGCAAATTCCGGATCATTTTTCTCTTCGGCTGCATGGAAGCGAACATTTTCCAGTAACAGCACATCGCCATCACTCATGGCCCCCACTGCTACGGCGACTTCCTCTCCAATGCAATCGTCACATTTCTTAACGGTTTTGCCCAAAAGTTCCGACAAACGCGCCGCCACAGGAGTTAAGCGCATTGATTCAACTACTTGACCTTGGGGACGGCCAAAGTGGCTGCTCAGAATCACTTTAGCCCCTTTAGAGGTCAGATCTTGAATGGTAGGCAGAGCCGCCCGAATCCTGGTATCATCACTAATAGAGCCATTATCAAGGGGTACGTTAAAGTCAGCACGCACCAGCACTTTCTTACCGGATAGTTCTGATGCTGACAGATTTGCTACAGTTTTTTTAGCCACAGGATTAACCTCGTTGATCGTTTATTCTGGTTTAATCGAAATTAAATGGGAACGGTGAGGGTTATTGGTTAAATGGCCCCTAGGTTGTTACCAACCCGCTGGCCTACCAGCCATCAAATCGTTCACTGTAAACATTCTACCTAAGTCCGCGTCTTGGAGATGCGAGATATGTTTAAGACCGTTTTATTTGCTATAGATCAAAGTCGGGAAGCCCGCGAGGCGGCTGAAAGGGTCATTAATATTGTCCAAACCTATCAGTCTAACCTCTATCTTCTCGCTGTTGTTGAACCAAAAGAACCAGACGGGGAACCTCCCCATTCTGAACCGATGACTTCCCCTGATACGGTGAGCCAACTTTTACAGGAGGCTCATGGTATCTTCTCTAAGCTAGGGATTGATGCCAAACTCATTGAACGTGAAGGTAAACCTGCTTTTACTATCTGTGATGTGGCTGATGAGATTGATGCTGATCTGATTGTGATGGGTAGTCGCGGCACTGGACTTACAGAAGAAGGTGTTGCTGACAGTATCACTAACCGTGTGATTAATCTCTCTCCCTGTCCTGTCTTAGTTGTTCCTTAACTGATTCCCCCCCGTTGACCTATAACCTATAACCTACCTTTGACGGGGGGTTCTCCATTTCTACTAAGTTGATTTTTTAGTCAATTTTTAAAAAATGTCCCCCCAGAACAACCGAGGGGGTTGACAAGTTCCGGGAATTGATGGTATTATATTGACATATTGCTAAATAATGGAAATATATCCACAAATTTCAAAAATGCGTATATTCCCATTATTTAAAATAATATCATGAGCCGGGCAAAAAAGCTACACCCTCACCAATGAGGTCGATTTTTGTAACAATTCTTAACTGTTCGTTACAAAAGTTAACATAAGGGAGTTTGATGGTGGATTATTGATTGTCGGTGATTCTTTCCAATTCTTGAATATAGAAATCACCAATATCTAAACCGGGGAGTCCTTCGACAGTAATTTGTTCATAATTAACCTGACCCCGGATTAACATTTGTTCACCGACAGAAGGTAGAGGTTGGGTAGTAAAAACCCAGATAGTGGCGGTGGAGTCTTGAAGCTGATACGCACCAGCGCCGACAAAGGGAGCCAGGTTAGCGACAGTCCCCTCTATGTAGATTTTAGACCCAACTTTGCGCTGTTGTGCGATCGCCTCAATTTTAGTAGTTTGGCGAGTAAATTGAGTGGTAGACTCAATAATTTGGCGACAGCCAATCATCCCTGGTGTTAGGGATAGTAGAATCAAGAGAATATGGAAGCGGTTAGCAAAGCGTGGGGGTAGGACAATGGCGAATGTAGTCATTTTGTATAAAAAGGGGACAAATTTCTGGGAAGATATACTGGCTTGGAATTGTTGGATATATTGTGATGGCTAATTTATTAGACGGTAAGACAACAGCCCAAAAAATTCAATCGCAATTGAGGGAAAAAATTAAAACCCTAGAACCGCAAAGGGGACGACCTCCAGGTTTAGCAGTGTTAATGGTAGGAGATAACCCCGCCAGCGCCGTTTATGTCCGCAACAAAGAGAAATCCTGTGAACGGGTAGGAATAGCATCGTTTGGTCAACATTTCCCGGCTGATACAAGCCAGGAAGAACTTAAAGAGGCGATCGCCAATTTAAACGAAGATGATCGGGTTGATGGTATTCTAGTACAACTGCCGTTACCAGAACACCTAGACGCTGTGAGTTTGCTGTATGAGATAGCGCCGCACAAAGACGCAGACGGGTTGCACCCCATGAACTTAGGGGGATTAGTAAGAGGGGAAAAGGGGTTACGCAGTTGTACTCCAGCGGGGGTAATGCGTCTATTAGAAGAATATCAAATCCCATTAGCGGGAAAACGAGCGGTAGTGCTAGGACGGAGTATCTTAGTGGGGAAACCCATGGCTTTGATGTTACTAGAGGCTAATTGTACAGTAACTGTAGCCCACTCTCGGACGGAAAACCTAGAAGCGATCGCATCGGAAGCTGATATTCTGATAGCGGCGGTAGGTCGTCCTGAGATGGTCAAAGCCAATTATATCAAACCGGGGGCAGTAGTTATCGATGTGGGAATTAACCGCTTAGAAGATGCTAACGGAAAATCGCGGTTAGTAGGAGATGTAGACTTCCAGGCGGCTGAACCCATAGCGGGATATATTACCCCTGTACCGGGTGGCATCGGTCCGATGACTGTGGCTATGCTATTACAGAATACAGTGGACAGTTATCAGAAACGCATCTGATCGACTCGATGATCTGATTAACGGGATTCGCGATCGCGCATCGTGTCAAAAGACCCGTACAATAAAAACTGATGTTCACCCATTACTACCCTACTTGTCCCTATAAACCGCTATCAGACTGTGGCTGGTTGGGCTGTGGGGTTTGCCCCTAATTATGACAGATATCAACACTGACAGTATGGTAGTCACAGAAAACATGGATTTATCCGGGTCAGACACACCATTTGACCTATCGACTTATCTTAGCCAAAAAAAGGAATTAGTGGAAGCGGCCCTAGATGCTGCTATTACTGTCACCTACCCCGAAAAAATTTATGAGTCGATGCGCTATTCCCTTATGGCTGGGGGAAAACGGCTGCGACCTACTTTATGTTTGGCTACCTGTGAACTGCTTGGGGGTACAGTGGAAATGGCAATGCCGACAGCCTGCGCCTTAGAGATGATTCATACGATGTCTTTAATTCACGATGATCTACCAGCAATGGATAATGATGATTATCGGCGTGGGAAATTGACTAACCATAAGGTCTATGGCGATGATATTGCTATTTTAGCGGGAGATGGATTGCTCAGTTATGCTTTTGAGTTCGTGGCTACCCAAACTCAAGGTGTACCCCCAGAAAGAGTCCTACAGGTAATCGGTCGCCTGGGTCGTGCGGTGGGGGCGACTGGATTAGTGGGAGGTCAGGTGGTAGATATAGCATCGGAGGGTTTATCAGATGTATCTGAGGAAACTCTAACTTTTATCCACACCCACAAGACGGGGGCTTTATTAGAAGCCTGTGTGGTCTGTGGTGCGATTTTGGCGGGTGCTAATGAAACTGATCTCGAAAGACTGTCTCGCTATGCTAAAAATATTGGCTTGGCGTTTCAAATTGTGGATGATATTCTCGATATTACCGCACCCTCTGAGCAGTTGGGTAAAACCGCAGGTAAGGATCTGGAAGCTCAAAAGGCTACCTATCCTAGTTTGTGGGGCTTGGAAAAGTCACGGGCGAAAGCTGAACAACTGGTGGAGGAAGCTAAGGCTGAATTAGCGGCTTTTGGATACGGTGGGAAAGCTCTGGCGGCGATCGCTGATTTTATTACCTATCGCAGTCACTAACTGTTAAAGCGAGGTGTTCAACCCCATGCAAGAATTTGGTCACATATTGGACAACCGGGTGCTGTTAGTGGCACTGTTTGCTTGTCTGTTCGCCCAAGCCTCTAAACTGGCGATCGAATTGATACAGCATGGAAAAATTAATCTGCGGGTTCTGGTAACTACTGGGGGAATGCCTAGTTCTCACTCAGCCTTTGTGGGTGCTTTAGCCGCCAGCGTCGGTCAGGTGATCGGGTGGGGTAGCCCGGAGTTTGCGATCGCTGTGGTATTTGCTATTATTGTTATGTATGATGCGGCGGGTGTCCGCCAGGCGGCAGGTAAACAAGCCCGCATTCTTAATCAGATTATGGACGAGTTATTCCAAGAGCATCCCCAATTTAATGAGGACCGCCTCAAGGAATTACTCGGACATACCCCTTTTCAGGTGATTGTTGGCTTGAGTTTGGGAATAGCGATCGCAGCTTTAGCAGAACTTACCTATTAACTGGTTTACCTATGGGAGTGCTTTAATCTCCAATAGCTAAGTTAGGTCGCTCGATTTTAACCCGACTGCTATCCACCATGATTGACCAAAATCCCTGATCATTAAGGCGGCGGAAAACTTCCATGGCACTATTAGGCTCGGCGGTATGTTCTACCAGTAAATAGAAACGCCGATTATAGGAAACTATGGGAATTCTTCTCCCCATAGTTGCCTCAAGTCTAGCCGCAATTTCTGGCTGATTGAAATAGTCTACCATGATCGCATAACCCATGCCTAGGGGTTGACTACCCAAATCACTGCTAGGACCAGAAGGACCGACAGGGGGACGTGGTTCGGGTCGTTGACTAGGTACATCAGATTTAACTACATGGGTGGATAAACCGGCTGTTTCCTTGAAATAAGCCGCCCAGTCTTCGGCAATTAGCACGTCATCAAAACCGCCAACTCTGGTGACAATATCATTGAGATAGCGACACACCTGGCTTTCTATATTACTAGGTAGGACTTGACGGGCTAGTGCTTGTGTCTCGGAGGTGTTGCTAATGATTAATAGCAAATACTCACCTGGTCGAGGGGGAACACAGGAGGCTTGACCAAAGCTGGGTTTAGCACTGAAACCTATGGTAAGCAGAACCACCCCTACAGAACTAATCCTAGTTAACCATCGCCTCAACCTAACTTTAACCATAGTTTTAACAACTTTTGCGATCGATTTTGCAGCTATTGTACCCGAATTGCAATTTTCTGAGCCTAGGGGCGAGTTCTTTGGTCAATCGGTATTTTCACCAGATTATCTGAGAACCCGCCCGTACAGCCTGAAATAGTAGTATATGGAGCGACACCGATAATCAGGATTTTTAGCCAGCAGTAGCCAGAGATGCGATCGCATCAGGGATAGTAGCTGAAGGCGCTTCAAATTGTCCGGTAATCACGTGCTCAAGTCGCAATTTCAGCCAAGTAATAAACTGAGGGTTGGTAGAAACCAACGCCGCCGCTGGTTTAGGGCATTTAGCTTTCACTTCGGCCATTTCCGGCGCTTCTAAAAATCCTGGCTCAATGACTAACCAAAAATCGATCTCTTTTTCCTGTTCTTGATAATTGCGCCGACGTTCTTTGAGGACTTCCTCAATAGGTTCCTCGATCACAAAGTCTTTACTAGCTAGGACGTAATGATAAGTTGGCATTTTTGGGTTACCTACAATTAACTACAGAACAACTGGGCTGGTTCTAACTTCCCGGTTAACTCAGGATAGCGTGTTTCATTTCCCGCACGGCTTTATCTAAACCGACAAGAACTGCCCGACTTATTATTGTATGACCAATGTTGAGTTCTTCCATACCTTCTAGCCTGGCTACAGGTTGCACATTCCAATAAGTTAAGCCGTGACCGGCATTAACTCGCAGTCCGGCTTCTAGGGCTAATTTACATCCTTGGGCTAAAATATCGAGTTCCTTTTGCTGTTGGACTCCCTTGGCTTCGCAGTAACAACCTGTATGTAGTTCGATGAATTGGGCTTTAACTGTGGCTGAGGCTTCGATTTGGGCGGGGTTAGGATCGATAAATAAACTTACGGGGATTCCTGCATCTTGCAGGGTGCTGACTACTTCTGACATCCGCTGTAGTTGACCCAGGATATCTAATCCTCCTTCGGTGGTGACTTCTTCCCGGCGTTCGGGTACTAGGGTTATGTAGTCGGGTTTAATATCTAGGGCGATCGCTACCATTTCGTCTGTGGCAGCCATTTCCAGGTTTAGGTGAGTTCTCACGGTTTCCCGTAACAGTCGCACATCTCTATCTTGGATATGACGGCGATCTTCGCGCAAGTGTACTGTAATCCCGTCGGCTCCGGCTAGTTCTGCGATCGCAGCCGCTGCTACTGGGTCGGGTTCCACTGTCCGGCGGGCTTGTCTAATTGTGGCAATGTGGTCAATATTTACACCGAGAGTGGGCATAGTTCTTTTGATCAAATCTTAGACCACAACAGTTTGACATATTCATGGGAACTGTGAACGGTTAATTATTACAGCCCTTGCCAGAGAGGAAAACCAGAGTATTGACAAAATCGACATTATGTGTATATGAGTGTGGGAGAGAAATATGGTGGTAACATTACAGCTTGTTCACCAGTGGCTTAATACATTGCCCTCACCCTAAATCCCTTTCCCAGAGAGGGAGAGGGACTCTGAGAGGTGATCAGATGATGATTTCTGAACAGGCTGATAGGTGCGTATCTGTGGGTAAATAATGCCGAATGGGGCTTAGTATAGATTATTAATAGGGAGTGGGTTATCAATATTGTGAATCTGGGGAACTTTAGGAAACTGCATAGCACGATGGCTCCGATTGTGATGCTACCGCTATTTATCACAGTATTTACGGGGGTAGCTTACCGATTGGGGAAAAGTTGGTTTGGGTTATCAAGAGACCAAGTACATTTTTTAATGGTGATTCATGAAGGGGAATATTTAGGGCAAACCTTAGAGCCGGTGTATGTGCTATTAAATGGCTTAGGTTTACTGTGGATGCTGATAACGGGGTTAACAATGGTGTTTCAAAATATGAAGCGATCGCGGTGGTTTAGGAATCTGCAAGGAAAAAAACAGGCTTCATCCCAATCGCCAGAATAAATGGGTGATTTGTGTTTGGGGACTCAAAAACCTTCAACTTTCCTCAATATCTGTTAGGCGATCGCATGAGCTAGAATAATTTAAGCCGGAAATGGCGATCGCCCATTTCTAGGGTACGACCTTCTAGGGGGGGGTAAACCTTGACCATGACACCAAGTGAGTTGAACCACTGTTATAGGGTCCTTGAATTGCAACCCGGTGCTTCCCTGGAGGTTGTGGATAGGGCTTATAAAGATTTAGCATTTATCTGGCATCCCGATCGCATTCCAGAAGATAACCAACGGCTGCGACAGTTAGCCGAAGATAAACTGAAGGAAATTAACCAGGCGCGCGATAAGTTGCGATCGCTGTTGAGGTCTAATAAAACGAAAACGCCGAAAGCGACCCCCAGACCTGAGTATGCTGGGGCTAAACGTCAGACCCAGACCAGCCACAACACGAACTCATATTATACCTACCGCGCCGCCACTCCCCCCCACCGTCCCCCCAAACAGGAGTATCAGTCATCACCAGCTTATCAGCGTCCATCCTATTCTGATTTGACTAACGCTGATTTTCGTGGGGCGAACCTGAAGGAAAGAGATTTGTCGGGGCGGAATTTGAGTGGGGCAGATCTCAGTTATGCTGATCTGACTGATTGTTTTTTACATAAAGTTAACTTGAGTGGGGCTTGTTTACATCGGGCTAATTTATTCAGGGCTAATTTTTTGCAGGCGAATCTGAGTTACGCTAACCTTCAGGAGGCTAACCTAATTGGTGCTGATTTAAGTGGTGCTGATTTGCGAGGGGCTAATTTAACGGGGGCGAAAGTGGGATATAGCGATCGCTTAATGGTGAAACTAACCGGGGCTAATTTGGCTGGAGCTATTTTACCAGATGGCACTATTCATCCGGGTTAAAATTGATAGCTGCGATCGCTCACCCACAAACGCAGGGGAATTGCATTTCCCCGGGAGTCTACTTTGACTTCAACCACAAAAGACTCCGGATCGCGACTTTGAGCGCGGTTAATGTTCTCGTTAACCTCTAAGCGCTGATTTTCGGGCATATAGTAGGTTTCCAGACCATATTTTACACCCCAGCCATCACCTGTACCTCGAATGGCGATCTGATTTTGGGGTAAATTATCAGGACGCTGGTGGCTAACTGCTACGGGTCGCCAAGGAAGGGGGCGATCGCCTTCTGGTTGTTCTTGGGGTTTTTCTAGGATTACATAAACGGTATCACCATCGAGGATATAATTCCTCTCCAAATTGATACCGGAACCGGGGAGGTCTCGGAGGGTACTAGGTTGAGAAATTTCATAACTGAGAATTTGATAATACCCTCGCAAGAAATCATAGGGGTCAACGGGAGCTGTTTGCAAAACTACAGTTGTTCCAGTAATATATGTGTAAAAAGCCTGAGCCGGAATTGACGTTACCAATGCTACCTGACACAATAGGGGAGCCAGAAATCGCCATAGGGGTAAGCGAGGTTGACGGCTATTTACGGAAGCCGGAACGATAACTGAGGGTTGGGCGGATGGGATTTTGTTAGTGTTAACCATAACTGTTACCTGACTATTAGAGATTTGATGTAAAATTAGGATCTGGAATTAGGTAAATTTGAACGAGATAGATTTTTTTCAAACCATAAACCAGCGATAATTACAGCAATTCCACACAGGACTAAAACTAAGGCTTTCAGGAGTAATTCTGTTTCGTATTCAAACATTCGGCTGATAATTTGGAGGACTAATAGTACCATACCGTACCAAAAGGCACTCCGATTGCCTTTGAGGAGTCCTAAGCGAACTGTGACCGCCCCCAATAGAAACATTTGTAGATTGAAAATTAAGGTGGCTATGGTGGAAATTTGCGCTATTGATATATGCCAAAAAGTGACTAGACCAGTGATGATAATCATGGCACTAATGGCGGTGGTATAGGCA
Source organism: Limnospira sp. PMC 289.06 (assembly GCF_032350395.1). Classification (NCBI taxonomy): domain Bacteria; kingdom Bacillati; phylum Cyanobacteriota; class Cyanophyceae; order Oscillatoriales; family Sirenicapillariaceae; genus Limnospira; species Limnospira sp. PMC 289.06. The sequence goes on along the minus strand of NZ_JARPLC010000030.1, from coordinate 12,155 downwards.
TTTACACCCCAATATCTTTGGCTACCATGAGGCTTAATTATCTGGAACCATTGCCAGAGGGATATGACGACAAAAGCCAGGATATTAATTAGCATTATATTGGAGTTTTCTGGAGTATCTCGATAAGTCCAGAAATCAAAGTTGTTCCAAACGTCGAAAAATGAAAATATGAAGCATAAAACTCCTAAGTAAAAAATGGCTAAACTATGAGCGATCGCTTGAAAAGGCTGACCATGGACATGGGGCCATTGACTATCTCGATAAGACCATAACCAAGTGGGGATTAAAATTAAGCTGATAGCAACCCAAATTCTGGTTATGGAGTCGTAGGAAATCAATCTTTCGGTAATGACTAATAATGGGATAGCGATCGCCAGCAGGGTCATGAAAAAAACGACACGGGATTGACACCAATAGGCTAGGGGTAGAAATAAAATAGCAGATGCGATCGGCATATATTGGAGCAAAATATCAATGGCCGATAAATTCCTGGCTGATAGGGCTATACCGATGCCCTGAAAGTATCCTAAGCCCAACAGAATTATGGCTAAAACCGATAGAGAGCGCAATTTTAAGCTATAAGCCATAATCAGCACACCTAGCCCCCAAACGACATATAATCCGTATGGGGAACCGCCTATATGAAACATCTGGGCCAGCAGTGCTATATTTGCTCCCAAAGACAATGCGCCAGCCATTAGGAGTCCCTGTCCGAGGCGTTGTTTAGATTCTGATGTGGGATGTTGCCACAGGTAAAACCCGCCAGCATTAAATCCCATGAGGACTGATAGGAGCAACAAAACCCGCATATATCGGGGCCATTGTTGCCAGTTAGCTGCGACAAAGGTAATCACGCCTAATCCCAAGAGGATACCACCACCTAGGATGAGAATGATCACAAACCGATTACTGGCGGCGGTTTCGAGGCTATTAAACTGATAGCGATCGGCTAACTGTTGATAAAGTTCATCATCAACCAAGCCTTCTGCTTTCCACAGTCGAGCTTCCTGTCGTAATTGGCGACGAAACTTTTCTGAAATCATCGATTGAAAGCCTATGTTCAGATAGGTTCAGTTTGGCTTGATGTTCAGATGTTGGTAAAATGGTTTATGCCACATTCTCAACTGTCTCTGTTGAAAAAAAGCAGCGAATGAGGGGAGGAGTAGGGAAGCGGAAAGAAGAGTGTAGAGACAAGTGAGGCCTCATGTAAGGTGTAGCTTGTCTCTGGGGTTAGGGGCTATTTTCGTGTGAGTTGTTGCCTCTTTAAGGTTTTTCATTAGTAAAGAGGGGGACGTTGAGACTCGTTAATTTGCAACTGTTCGCGACCATTGCGGATAATCCTTACCATGTCGCTCAGTTCATGCTCAATTTTAGCTAGGACATGATCAGCGTACTCGTCGGCTCCGGTTTGGATATCATTACACTCAGTTAAGATCCGATTTCGCATAGCATCAAGTTCCTGTTGAGCCTGATAGCGAATTTGTTCAACTTCGGCGAGAGTTTGTTGCTGTAAGGCTTCACACTCTATCTGGACTTGTTGTCTAAGGCGATCGGCTTCTTCGGTCGCTCGTTGAACAATACCAGTTTCATTAAAAAGTTGAGTAGCTCTTTGTTCAGCATTCTGTAGGATAGAGGCTGCATATTCTTCAGCTTCCTGGAGAATTTCATCTTTATGACGAACAATAATATCAGCTTCCTGAAAAGCACTCGGAAGGTTTAAGCGGATCAGATCCAGTTGATCGAGCAACTGTTCCTCGTCCACAAGAGTGCGTCGAGTCAGGGGAATGCGAGGACTGTCAAGAATCATTTCTTCGAGTCGGTTAAGTTCCCGCTGAATATCTATACCAGGCGAAGCGCTAGGAGTCGGTTCGCCGTTAGTGACAAGTCCGTTAGGATTAGATTCAATTCTGGGGGTTAATTCCTGGCGTAACATCTATTAATATCTATAGCGACGTGGTTGGGAACAAGATGATCGACTGAACCGCCAAACTTGGCGATCTCCTTAACGACACTGCTTGATAAAAAGCTATATTCGTTGGAGGTTGCCAAGAAAACTGTCTCGATTGTATCAGACAGGGTTTTATTAGTGTGAGCCATTTGCAGTTCCATCTCAAAATCGGACAGAACCCGCAAGCCTCGCAATAGGACCTGTGCCTTTCTCTGTTTGGCATAGTCTACGGTGAGACCCTCAAAACTGGCAACCTCGACATTATCCAAATGGGAGATAGATTGCCGAATTTGAATCAGGCGTTGTTCGACTGTAAACAGAGGAGTCTTGCTGGGGTTGCGTAGGACGGCGACAATCACCCATTCAAACAGATGGGAACCTCGCTCAATTATATCAATATGTCCAAAGGTAACTGGGTCAAAACTGCCTGGATATATAGCAATCACAATAGATTATAGTTATCTTGAAGTTTTACCAGAGATTACCTTAAACTGTTTGATGGTTAAAACAAACTTTTTCCCTGACGGAATTCCCGGGCTACCCCAGAGGAGTCAAGGCCAGCCATACGGAACCGGCGATCTAAATCGGCAGAATCGGGGGAGGATTTTTCGGCTTCTTCCATGGTAATGCGTCCTAGGGTGACTTGCTCGAAAATAGCCTGGTTAATGAGTTGCATTCCTTCATAGGTGTCATTTTCCATGAGGTGAGTTGCACTTTCCTCGTCCCCTTTAAGCAGATAGTCTTTCATGGCGGGGGTATTAACTAGGATATCGTGAACTGCCGTCCTTTTGTTATCGACTGTGGGAATTAATAATTGAGCAATTATGGCGACTAGGGAATCACAGATCTGAATCCTGACGGCTGGCTGTTCGTCTACGTTGTAGAGGTTTAAGAGTCGGTTGACTGAGTTGATGGCGTTGCGAGTGTGGAGGGTTCCCAGGACTAGGTGACCGGTTTGGGATGCTTGGAGGGCAGTATTAACTGTGGTGCGATCGCGCATTTCCCCAATCAGAATCACATCTGGGTCTTCCCGCAAAACAGCACGGAGGGCATGATGAAATTCTAGGGTATGTAATCCGACTTCCCTTTGAGAGATTAAGCATTGTCGGGAAGCATGGACAAATTCAATGGGGTCTTCAATGGTGACAATGTGCTTGCGAGCGGTTTCATTGAGATAACGTAACATGGCAGCGAGGGTGGTGGATTTACCAGAACCCGTTGGACCTGTGACTAAAATTAACCCCTGGGGATAGCTAATAATGTTTTTGAGAACTTCTGGTAATCTCAATTCATCAATACTAGGAATTTTTAAGTTAATTAGTCGCAGTACCATGGCTCCCCCGGTCAGAGAGTCAAAGCAGTTAACGCGACACCGGACTATACCAGGATAAAAAATAGCTGTATCTAGTTCTTTCATTTCGGCAAATTGTTGCCTTTGGTGGGGGGTAAGAATCTCACTGAGATACTGCTCAAATATTTCTGGGGTGACTTTGACTTGATCTTTGATTCTTACCATTTCCCCCTGAATCCTATATCGGGTAGTATGTCCAACTCGAATATGAATATCGGAGGCTTTTTTGACAAAGGCATCCTTAACCATATCCTTAATAGAGTTACTGGGGGAAACAGTGGTGGTTGATTGTGGCTGTTTGGAACGGGAGGCTACGGTCTTCCTTGGGGGAAGATTTTGAGAAGATGGTGACTGAGTTGAATTAGTCATAAGGTGAGTTTTCCTGGGTTGGTATCTGTTGATCATTGTGGCACAGGCTTAACCGCAGTTGCAGTTGAGAAGAGAGGGAAATTCATTATTTGACGGAGTTAGGACTTCGATCGCCTGATGCTTGGGAATTGAGGGTTGACAGGAGAACCCACGCGGAGGGGATTATCGATGTTCTGTTGAAACTGAACCGGAAAATGATAGGATGGTTTGAGGTATGCTAACCTAACATCTGCTCAGGTTTCGATTTTTTATGATTGTGAGTCAACCAGCCCTAGAGACTTCTGCGGGAGTTTCTTTACAAAATTTTCCTAGACTGCGCCGGGGGGTTACTGATATTTTCCCGGAATTGGCTAATTCTGACAACCCAGAGGAGAATTTGGGTCGGCGGTTGGCTCTCAGTAGCGGCCCACTTAGGATTAAGTTAGGTATCGACCCGACTGGGTCGGATATTCACCTGGGACATAGTATCATTTTTAGGAAGTTGCGGGCTTTCCAAGACGCGGGACATACGGCGGTTCTAATTATTGGAGATTTTACGGCGCGCATTGGTGATCCTACTGGGAAATCTGAGGTTCGTCGTCAGCTAACTCCTGAGCAAGTTGAAAAAAATGCCCAAACATATCTCGACCAACTGCGCCCGATTTTAGATTTTGATACGCCTGGACGTTTGGAAATTCGTCGTAATTCTGAATGGTTATCTAAGTTGGATCTGGCTAAAACTTTGGATTTGCTGTCTCGGATGACGGTGGGACAAATGTTGGCTAAGGAGGGTTTTTCGCTGCGCTTTGAGCAGGAAAATCCTATTTATTTGCATGAGTTTCTCTATCCGTTAATGCAGGGTTATGATTCGGTGGCGGTTCAGGCTGACGTGGAGTTGGGAGGAACGGATCAAAAGTTTAATCTGGCTGTGGGAAGGGATTTACAGCGCTATTTTGGACAGACACCTCAGTTCGGTTTACTAATGCCTATTTTGATTGGGACTGATGGGGTGCAGAAAATGTCTAAGTCTCTGGGTAATTATGTGGGACTGTCGGAGGATGCTTTGACTATGTACTCAAAATTGGAGAAGGTTCCTGATAGTTTGATTGAGCAATATTTTGAGTTGCTAACTGATTACCCGTTGGCTGAATTGCCGGAAAATCCTCGCGATCGCCAAAAGTTACTCGCCCTAGATATAGTAACTCAATACCACGGAGAAGCGGCGGCTTTGGCGGCTCAAAATGCGGCTTTAAATTTGGTACAAGGAGATGCAACTAGGGCGGAGGCTGTACCGGAATTTTCTCTGTCAGAGGTGGAGTTTCCGGCTAAGTTATTCTATATTCTTTCGGCTAGTGGACTGTGTAAAAGTGGCAGCGAGGCGAGGCGACAAATTGCGGGAGGTGCTGTGAAAATAGATGGCGATCGCATTGAGGATGATAATTTAGTTGTGGCTTCTGCTGAAGAGGTGAAAGGACGAGTTTTACAAGTAGGCAAAAAGAAATTTATCCGGCTGGTGTAAATGGGTTTTCCCATGATTGATTAATTGTTAATTATCCTGATGTGAAATCGGGATAATGTCTAATCAAGAAAGTGCCGATTTTATCGGACTGATATTAACTGTAAAGTTTGCTAATTTACTACCCCAAAATATACCCAATATGACGATAGATAAAGTTATTGTTCCCCTAGATGTTTCCAGTCAAGCTGATGCGATCGCATTAATTGAAACCCTGCCACAAGTAACCTTTTGGAAAGTGGGTTTAGAACTGTTTGTCAGTTGTGGTCCGCAAATTTTAAAACAACTCAAACAGCGCAATAAGCGGATATTTTTAGATCTGAAATTCCATGATATACCGAATACGGTAGCCGGAGCCTGTCGCGCCGCCGCTCGCTATGGTGTAGACTTAATTACGATTCACGCGACGGCTGGAAAAGTCGCCCTAAAAGCTGCTCAGTCGGCGGCGGAAATGGGAGCTAATGAGGCGGGTGTACCCGTGCCTAAATTAATCGCGATTAGCCTGTTAACGAGCCTTAACGCCAGGGAATTAGCCTTAGACCTCAAAATTCCCCTAGAACTGCCAGAGTATGCGTTACAGATGGCATTATTAGGGCAAGAGTGTGGTTTGGCGGGGGCGGTGTGTTCGCCGCAGGAGGTGGCACAACTACGGCGGACTTGTGGGGATGATTTTCTGTTGGTGTGTCCTGGGGTGCGTCCGAGTTGGGCATCTAAGGGGGATCAAAAGCGATCGCTTACTCCTTCTGAGGCTTTAAAAGCGGGTGCTAATTATTTAGTAATTGGACGACCTATTACTGAGGCGAATAACCCTATGACGGCGTTAAAGCTAATTTCGCAAGAGTTAGACGCAGCGGAGAAGATAGTCAAATAGATGGATGGTTAATATTAGAACTAAATTACCATTTTGGTGAGCAAAGGAGCGGCGCTGAGAAGGGTTTGGGTGTAGGGATGCTGAGGATGTTTAAAAATCTGCTCAGTGTTTCCTATTTCGACAATTTTACCAGCGTTCATAACGGCAATGCGATCGCACAAAAATCTAGCGACCCATAAATCATGGGTAATAAATAAATAGGTGAGATTAAAGTCTCGCTTGAGTTCCAACATTAACTGTAATACTTGAGCCTGAACACTAGCATCAAGCATACTAACAGGCTCATCACAGATTACCAGTTTCGGGCGAGTAATTAAAGCACGAGCAATGGCTACCCGTTGCTGTTGTCCTCCTGACAGTTGTTTAGGATAGCGGTTATAAAACTCCTCTACGGGAGTCAAACCCACGCGATCGAGCATTTCTAATACCCAGCGTTTGGCTTGGGGTGGTTTTGCCATTTTATGAATTAACAGTGGGTCAGCAATAGCTCGACCAATGGTCATCATGGGATTTAAACAAGCATTAGGATCTTGAAATATCATTTGGATATCGCGACGCTGTGAGCGCACTTGTCGCACTGACATAGCGGTTAAATCTTGACCCTCAAATTTGACTGTACCAGCGGTGGCGCGAACTAACTGTAAAATGGTACGCGAGAGGGTACTTTTACCGCAGCCGGACTCTCCAACTAAACCGAAAATTTCACCAGGAGACAACTCGAAACTCACGCCATCAACGGCTTTGATTAATTGCTTGTTTTTAGTGAATATTTGTTCAATAATGCCGGATTCTAAACTATAATGCTGTTGGAGATTTTCAATTTGCAGAAGTGGCTGTGATGGGTTAGTCTGTGTCTGTTGTTCGGGAGTATTGGGTTCTGGTGGCTGTTGAGAAGTTCCATGAACGTGGAGAGCAGATTCTAGGAGCGATCGCGTATATTGATGTTGGGGGTATTGTAGAACGGTGCGGCTATCTCCGACTTCGACAATTTTACCTTGATACATAACCGCAATGCGATCGCAATACTCTCCCACCATGGCTAAATCATGGGAAATTAATAGGATAGCGGTTCCGCGTTCACGACATAACCGGGTGAGTTCCTGTAAAATCTGTGCTGATACTGTGACATCTAAACTGGTGGTAGGTTCATCAGCTACAATTAACTTTGGGTTTAACAATAGGGCTAATGCGATCGCCACCCGTTGACGCATTCCGCCACTAAACTCATGGGGATATTGAGACCAGCGTTGGGGTTGAATTTGGACAGCTTCCAAAGTAGCGATCGCCCTTTCTTTCGCCTGAGACCGGGACAATTCTAGTTCATGAGCCTTTAAAGTTTCAATACAATGTTCCCCAATAGTCATCAACGGATCAAGGCGGGTCATGGGGTCTTGAAACACTAAGGCGATCGCCTCCCCCCGAAACTGTCGCAATTCCTTGTCGTTAAGGTCAAAAACCGATTGTCCGCCAAATGTGACTTGACCTTGAATAAGACTCGACTCTGGAAGTAAGCGCATAGCAGCGCGTCCCAAAGTAGACTTACCGCAGCCAGACTCACCGACAAGTCCCAAACGTTCCCCCGGTTTGAGGGTTAGGGAAACATCATCTACGACCCAAGAGGGTGATTTATTCTGACTGGGATAAGCTACTCGCAGGTTTTCGATGGTAAACATGAAATTAAAGTTCCGAAGTTAGCCAGAAGCTGCCACCATAGGACAAGTTGTTATATCATATCAACTCTGCTGAAATAGTTATCAATTATCTGGTTACGGGGAGGCGATCGTCAGCCTTCACCTCGTAGGGTGCGTCAGAGCCGGTAAATAGAGATACTACCCGGAGCATCGACA
>NZ_JARPLC010000030.1:0-4265 GCF_032350395.1 Limnospira sp. PMC 289.06 | reverse complement strand
ACCTCGTAGGGTGCGTCAGAGCCGGTAAATAGAGATACTACCCGGAGCATCGACAACTGACGCACCTGGTCACCCCACAATAGAGAACCGACCTCGTAGGGTGCGTCAGAGCCGGTAAATAGGGATACTACCCGGAGCATCGACAACTGACGCACCTGGTCAATAGCTGAATTTTTGTCCCAGGCTGTTGTCTATGAGCCATGTTTATCATCTGGGCGGTAATAGTTGATTTATCGTGAGCAACCGGTTGCTATAATTTTCGTTTTAGCCTTTAAGGGTAGAAAAGGTTGGTCAAACCTCCATACAAAAATTTTTTCACCCCCAACATCTTTGAGGCGACATATATAGTGATCATCTAATCATTTTTCAACATTCGCAGTTGAAACTTTTAGGTCATGCAGGTAGATTTTAGTCTTGAGATAAATTGGCTATTAGTGTGTAAATTCGGCATAAACCAAGGAACCTAAGACGCATCTGTAATTGAGATGCTATCTAAGTCCATTGATTCTCAACCAGCTTTTTTGTCTGAATAAGACCGGGAGGTGATATCTGGAGAGGTTCCGAACTTTTCAAGCCAATCAAAAATCCGGTCAAGCTGTTCTAGGGTGACTAGCCCGTATTGCCATAAAATCATGGGAAGTTGACCTGATTCTTGCTCAGGATGTCGGAGGGCCATGGCGATGGAAGAGGCAGGGATCGCTAATTCCCAACGTAAAAATTGAATTAACTGGGCTTGCTTGGTTGAGATCATCATTTTTTTCCTGCATGAACGTAAAAAAGTTGGGAACTGTTGGATGTCGGATTAGATAACTAAGTCGGGTCTGAATTCCTATAGTATCTATATTATCTTCTATCTAACTAAGTTCAGTGATATATTACACCCGAACATTGTGATTTCTTTGTGAAATTTAAGTGATCTGGGTCACTAATTATGTTTGAGCTGTATAGGTGCCGGGGGAGTTAATTGGGCAGACGGAACTTTTTTTTGGGGGAAAATTTATCATAGCCGTTACCAGAGCTATTCTGGTGAAAATCTAATGTTTTTTTAACAAAAGCAATGAAGCGGGTTTGGATCACAAAATCATCAAACCATAATCTAAAAAGGAATGGGACTGGCGGTTCTGTGTAGTGGGTGTTCCCGGACTCCTGATCCTGCTAGACTGGATGTAAGTTAGACGGATATTGATTCATATTCATGCTCAACACACTAAACCTGGAGCTTTCGCTAGATAAAGAAAGCTATAAGACTCAGACGGAAGGACTGATGCGGGAGCTGCGATCGCTACAGCAAATCTGCTGGGAAAAAAAACTACCTGTGATTATCGTCCTGGAGGGTTGGGCGGCGGCGGGTAAGGGTTCTCTAGTCAAAAAAATGGTTAGCTATATGGACCCTCGTGGGTTCAAAGTGATTCCGGTGTGGCCCCCGACCGAACAGGAGCGGTTGTATCCATTCATGTGGAGATTTTGGCAAGAGTTCCCAGGTTATGGGAAAATCGGGATTTTTTACCACAGTTGGTATACCCATGTTCTGGAAGATCGTCTATTTGAGAGACTGCCATCTGCTAATGTAGCGATGGCAATGCGTCAAATTAATGCTTTTGAGCGTCAAATGATTGACGATGGGGCGGCGATCGCCAAATTTTGGATTCACTTGAGCAAAAAAGAACTCAAGCGTCGCCTAAAAAAAGCCACCAACGATGAACTAGAAGCATGGCGGGTGCGTCCCGAAGACTGGGAGCAGGCGAAAAACTATGATACTTATAGTTCCTATGCCGAAGAGATGGTAATTCACACTAGCACCGGCGTAGTTCCCTGGACCTTAGTAGAAGGGGATGATAAACGGTGGTGTAGGGTCAAGGTACTATCTAAAATGGTGTCTACCATCAAAGAGACCCTAGGGCGGCTGGAAGTGCAACCGCCGCCTATTTTTACTCCTCCCCAAGAACACCTAGAACCTACCGATCCGCAACCCCTGGCTGCTGTGGATCTGAGTTTGTCCTTGTCAGAGGATGACTATAAGGAACAGTTGCGGGAACAACAGGTTCGCTTAGGTAAGATGCAGCAAATGATTTTTGAAAAGCAAATCCCGGTTTTAGCCATATTTGAGGGATGGGACGCGGCGGGAAAAGGGGGAGCGATTAAGCGTTTAACCGATATTCTTGATCCGCGCAGCTATGAAGTGCATCCTTTTGCTGCTCCCACTGATGAAGAAAAGGTACATCATTATCTGTGGCGGTTCTGGCGTAAACTCCCGCCGGCCGGAAAAATTGGTGTTTTTGACCGCAGTTGGTATGGTCGGGTCTTAGTCGAACGAATTGAGGGATTTGCTTCCGAAAGACAATGGCGACGCGCCTATCGAGAAATTAATGAGTTTGAGGAACAACTGACTACGGCGGGTTATATTTTGCTGAAGTTTTGGTTACATATTGACCCGGATACCCAACTTGAAAGGTTTACTGAACGCGAGAATAATCCGTTTAAGCAATATAAACTCACAGATGAGGACTGGCGGAACCGGGAAAAATGGTCTTGTTATGAGGTAGCCGTCAACCAAATGGTGCATCGGACTAATACCCCTAGGGCTCCTTGGACTTTGGTTTCCGGTAATGATAAGTTTTATGCGCGGGTGCAGGTGGCGCAAACGGTGGCTGATGCGATCGCTCAAACTGTATAGTTAGTAGGCAATTTGGCGAAACTATTGCCAAGGGAGCCCATTTTTAGTATAAACTTGAGCCGTATGCTATTTGTTAGTTATACGGCTCTCGTTTTCCTCAGTCCCTAAAGCACTCAGTGATATTTGATTTGGGGTAGATCAGGAAAAATCAAGGGGTGATATGATGTGGGATTCTCCACCGTCAACCATGAAGGGAAAAAATGATGTTTGTATTACTCACCCAAGTTCTGGTTTTACTGCTACTGATTACCATTTCTTTTAGAATTTGGAAACTGTTAGCAGGCAAAGAAAATAGCTTAGTTAGTCGGCTGTTTTTTTTACTAACTCTCACTTTACTTATAGTCACTTTTATCGCTCCTGATAGCCAGGTTGGTAGATCTGTTATTCAGCTTTTAGCGATTTTTCTAAGGCCCCTGGGTTTATCAATTTTACTATTAACCATTGCTTCGGCTTTGATTACCAATGGCGGGATTAAAAATCCGGCTCCTAATTTAATTTTAACTGCATTATTAATTCTGATTTTATCGAGTACCCCCGTTTTAGCTCAATGGTTGGCTTTGCAAGTGGAAAGGGTGGCTGTGCAAACAGTTCAAACTGATTTATGTTGTGGGGAAAGAGCCGGGGCAATTGTTTTGTTAGGACGGGGGACAACACAGCCTAAATTGCCCTACAGAACTCAGATTCAACTCACGGCTACAGGCGATCGCATTCCCTATACCGCAGAACTTTATCGGGAACGTTTAGCTCGTTTGGTGATTATCGCAGCAGGCGATCGCCATGAGTTAATTCATCCCACTAATGAAGCCAAAGATATTCAACAGTTATTGATTTATATGGGAGTTTTGCCTCGTGATATTCTTCTGGCAACTGAAAGCCATACAATCCGGGAAGAAGCCCTAGAAGTCAAAGACATCATGGAGAAAAGGCGGTTAGGAAGAACTATAATTTTAGTGACTTCAGCCTTAGAAATGCGGCGCGCCGCCCTCGCATTTACTCAAGTGGGTTTAAAAGTAATTCCGGCTCCCACTAATTTTTCGACTTTTATTCCCTATGGCAAACGTAAAGATAGGGTTTCTTTCCAAGATTTCGCCCCTAATGCTGATGCTTTGGTTCTCAGTACCCGTGTCGTTGATGAATATCTCGCTACTTTTTATTACTTTCTACGGGGGTGGATGGCTCCTAGTTTATAAGTCTGTTGACACTCCATCGGGCTAAAGCCACGAGGATTCTTTAGAGGAGATAACCAACAAATGTTAGTCATTGCTCGTAACGGTAGTGCCTAATATGTAATGATAGAGGTGTAAGTGCGATACGTTCAGGCATGAAATAGGGCTGCAATGCCGGAAATAACCGCCTGGTGGGGATTTCAACCCCTTGGTTGAATATAAGAAGCTCGCTTATGACCATCCCTACAACTGTTTATATGTCCCAAAGTTTTGTATAGAAATATACAAAACAAGGCAGGGAACTCAAAGTCAAAACGCAAAATCGGAAATCTTAATGACTCCTTAACAATTGCGTAAAGAGTAACGGCGATGTGCGAGACGTTTAGGAGTGAAATAGGGCTGCAATGCCTGAAATCATCTCCTAG
>NZ_JARPLC010000029.1:29935-45851 GCF_032350395.1 Limnospira sp. PMC 289.06 | reverse complement strand
CGGGCGTAGGTTTTAGTTTTGGGCATATAATGTTAGGGTATTTTACTACAAAGTTCGGGAACGTGCTGATTATGCTATGAGTCTCTAAAATAGATGAGTGCTGTTTTTACCAACTTGAATTGAAAAGATTAAACTAGGGTCATCAGTTGAGTGCATCAGTTGTCTGTAAATTGGCTCAACGGATTATGGAGGTATAGAATTTTACATGAAAATCAAATTTTGGCGCGGGCGGACACTGTTAACTACGATCGCATCTACTATATTAGCGATCGCCACTCCCCTTTCCATCACCACAGCCCTAGAATTTCCACAAGGTCCAAGTCGCCAGCCACCTCAGTCAACCGCTGGAGGAGGAACCCGAGGGAATGCCAGCACCATTGTCGATGGCACTTGTGACAACAACAGTGATTTTATCACCCCCCTATTACCCATTGGTTACGAGGTCTTAAAGACCGCTTCCCCCAATCCCAGCTTTTTCCTGTACGTTCCCAAAACCAAAGCCCAAAAGGCTGAATTTTTGGTGCTAGATAGCCAAGGTCGGGATGTCTATGTGGAAAGTTTCGCCACACCCGCACAAGGGGCTATTATGAAAATTAGCCTACCGGAAACCGTTTCCTTGAGAGTGGGAGAAACCTACACCTGGCAATTTTCCCTATTTTGCGATCCTAATCAAAGGGATTTAGACGAGTCCATCACAGGAGCTATTGAACGGATAGAATTAGACGAGGAACACAAAGCTAGAATTGCCGCCGAAACTGACCCCATTGATAAGGCGGTACTGTATGCAGAACAACAGATGTGGCCGGAGACTCTCCTGATTGTGTTAGGACTGCGAGAAACTCATCCCGAAATTTGGCAACAGTTGATGGAGTCCGTAGGATTAAAAGATATCGCCTCTAAACCCATCGCCCCCTGTTGTATTCCAGAAATTGAGGAAACTGTGGGTTCGGAAATCGAAGCATCGTAACTAAATGCTCAAAACCATTAGAGAACGATTCTGGAATTGGCGGGTTGTCCTGGTGACGACCCCCTCTGTCGCCCTCGCCGTGATTTTATTACGGCTAACTGGTATTTTGCAAACCTTGGAATTGGCTGCCTATGACCAGTATATGCGCTGGCGACCCCCGGAAAGCCGTGATAGTCGCATTGTCATCGTTGGTATTGATGAGGATGACCTTAAATTTATTGGTCAAGGTTATGTACCAGATGGGGTGTATTTTGAGTTAATCCAACGACTAAATGCCATGAATCCTAGGGTAATCGGATTAGATATTTATCGAGATTTACCCTTTGAACCTGGGCATTCCCAATTGGTGCGGCTTTTTGAAACTACAGATAATCTAATTGGTATTGAAAAAGTCATAGGTGATCACTTTTTTAGTCGGGTGGGACCCCCTCCCGCCTTGGCTGCTAAGGGACAAGTTGGGGCTAATGACCTGATTGTTGATCAGGATAATAGGGTGCGTCGCGCTTTGCTATATTTCCCCAGAGAAAATGGGGAAACTGTCCATAGTTTTGCCGTTCATTTAGCCCTGAGATATTTAAATGAAGAACCGGACTTTTCAGTTGAGATTGTAGAAGGTACAGATAATTGGTGGAAATTTGGTGATGTGGTGTTTGTTCCCTTTGAGGGGAATGATGGCGGTTATGTGCGCGCCGATGATGGTGGCTATCAAGTTTTACTTAACTACCGAGGACCTAGCCAGCATTTTGAAATTGTCTCCATGCGAGATATTTTTGAAAACCGGGTAGCCTCAGACTGGGGAAGCGATCGCATTATTTTAATCGGTTCGGTGGGCGAAAGCATGAAAGATTTATTTTCTACCCCCTACACCCTAGCCCCAGATCAACGCATGACCGGCGTAGAAATCCATGCTAATATTGTTAGTAACATCATCAGCGCCGCCCTGGAAAATCGACCTCTGATTAGAACTTTACCAGAAGTTATCGAATGGCTATGGATTCTGTTTTGGTCTGGTCTGGGGGCGACCCTAACTTGGCGATTACGCGACCCCACTAGAGTTGGACAATTCCTATTTAAAAGAGTTGTGATTTTGGTGATGGCTGGGGGTATTTTATTAGGCTTTACCTTTATCGTATTTTTAGGCAGTTGGTGGTTACCTGTTGTACCTTCATCCCTGGCTTTGGTCGGTTCAGTAGTGGTAATTACTGCTTATATTGCTCGTTCAGCATCCGATATCCGTAAAACTTTTGGTAGATATCTCAGTGATGAAATAGTTGCTAATTTGCTGGAACACCCAGAGGGATTAAAAATGGGTGGCGAACGTCGTAAAATCACCATTTTAACCTCGGATTTACGGGGGTTTACCGCGCTTTCTGAACGCTTACCCCCTGAAGAAGTTGTGCAAGTGCTGAATTTCTATTTATCCTATATGGCTGATGTCATTACCCATTATCAAGGGACAATTGATGAATTTATGGGGGATGGTATTTTAGTGTTATTTGGTGCGCCTACCCTGCGCGAAGATGACCCAGAAAGGGCGGTGGCTTGTGCCGTAGCCATGCAGTTGGCTATGGCTCAGGTAAATGAACAAATGGAGAAGTGGGAATTACCCGCTTTAGAAATGGGAATTGGCATTAATACCGGAGAAGTGGTCGTTGGTAATTTGGGTTCGGAAAAACGCACTAAATACGGAGTTGTAGGAAGTCATGTTAATCTCACCTACAGAATTGAGTCTTACACCACAGGCGGACAAATTATTATTTCTGAAGAAACCCTCAATTGTACTAATCCTAATTTAGTTAAAATTGATGATAAGAAATTGGTACAACCCAAGGGGGTTAAAAATCCCATAGCTATCTATGAAGTCTCTGGAATTGCTGGGAAATATAACCTATTTTTACCCAAAGAAACCGAAATATTTTATTCTTTGTCTCAGCCCATATCATTACAATATACGGTCTTAGAAGGTAAGCACGTTGGCGAAAACCTATTTTCTGGGCGGTTATTAGAACTCTCCGATCGCAGTGCTTTAATCGGTGCAGAAGATGGTACAGACTCTTTACCGCTGGTGTTGACTAACATCAAACTGAATCTGAAATCATCGGACTCGGAACTGCGGGAGGATATCTATGCCAAGGTCTTAGAAAAACCAGCCGAACCGGGTAAATTTTATATTCGTTTCACCTCCAAACCTCCTGTAATTGAAGCGAAACTTAATGATATTTACCAGATTATTAAAGGCTAAATCAGATTCAGGTATAGGCAAAATTAAGTAATTCCGCCAGTAATTTGGGCTACTTCCTGACGGCGATCGCTCCAAATTTCCATGGCTGTAGCCGCTTCCTCCAAGTCGGAAAACTCCTGCATTTGTCGTTCGATTTCCGGGACTAAATTATCGAGAGATTCCAGACTTTGGCAGTGTTTCAGAATCACCCGCCAACCTTCGAGCCATTGTTGACAAGCCTGCTGGTGTTCCCGAAGGGGTTTAAGATTTTCTTCTTCCTGAATTTTGATAAGTTCTTGTTGTTTGAGTTTCTGGGATTGTTCCGCCCAAGCCGATCGCCAGTTTTCTATGTCTTGGGCATTATAGCGTTTGGAGTAGCGCGAGATTTCAGTGCTAAATATTTCCCCTAGCAGATCTAGGCGATCGCGATCGCTTGTTTGCTTAATAGCTGCAAGTCCTTGTTCCACCCACAGAGGCAGAACCCGGAAACTAACTAATGTCGCCCTCATACCTATGAGTTTAACCCAAATTTGATGTGCCCAGAACTCTAAGCGATCGATTTGGCGAGGTGGGACTCCCAGATAAGTAGCCACCTCCAACCAAACACGCGCTAAAGGCCATTGGCGAGGATTGATGATGCCTGATGTGATTAGTGTTTCAACCATACTTTACTTAGATAACCTAGATTCTGAAGCCATGCCAATCCTAACTCGATGTCCACATTTAGTAGCTCAACAGGAAGGCTCACCCATAATAACTCACTATGTGGGGATTGGGGGGAGCGATTTTACTTAGTCTCTAGTAGGATTATCTAACATTACGCCCCCCCCCTGAGTTCAGTAAGGCCAGCAGTTTAGACCGTCGCTAATTCAGGACTAGGGCGCTTACTATTACGAATACCGGCGATCGCCTGCGAATAATTATCAGCATTAAACACCGCCGAACCTGCCACAATAGCATTAGCCCCAGCTTCCAACACCTGCCAGGCATTATCAACCTTCAAGCCGCCATCAACTTCAATCCAAGGGTCAAGACCCCGCTCATCGCACATTTGGCGCAGTTGGCGAATTTTAGGAACCACAGTCGGGATAAACTTCTGACCTCCGAAGCCGGGGTTGACACTCATAATCAACACCAGATCGCACACATCCAAAACATACTCAATCAACTCCAGCGGAGTAGAAGGATTTAATACCACACCGGACTGTTTGCCACATTCCCTAATCAGGTTGAGAGTCCGGTGGAGGTGAGGGGAAGCATTATGTTCAGCGTGAACCGAGATAATATCAGCCCCAGCCTTAGCAAAATCTTCAACATACTTCTCTGGTTCCACAATCATCAAGTGAACATCCAGAGGCTTTTTAGTAACGGGCCGAATAGCATCAACAATCAGAGGACCGATGGTAATATTAGGGACAAAGCGACCATCCATAACATCAACATGAATCCAATCAGCGCCCGCTTCATCAACAGCGCGAATTTCTTCTCCAAGACGACTGAAATCTGCTGATAATATAGATGGGGCGATAACAACTGATTTTTGGGATTGACTCATAGCGATTGTGTTTCCTCCAACATCTGGTCTTTTTATCCAGTGTATCAGAATTTGCTGACCCCAAGGGACAACCAAAAAAGTGCTTCTACTACCCCCGTTGGTCAATTCCCTAGGGAGTATCTTCCCATACCGACCCCAGCGATCCAACCTATCAGCCTGGAGATGAGGATATCTTATGCGGCATCATCGGGACCAACCCAGCGATAGAATATCTATCCAACAGTTTGTGTATTTAATTCCCGTGTTGGGCTTTTTCCCGGCCCTATGGACTTTGTATCGCCATCAGGGTACACCCCAAGAACGCGCTACCTGTCGCTTAGTCGTGACTTTAGCATTTAGCTGGTTGGCTGGCAATTTGCTTTTGCGCGGTGGTGCTAGTCTTGCGGAAATCCCGGAACTACCTGTGTTGTTAACTAGCAGTGTTCTGACCACAACTTACTTTTTAGTTAACTTTGGCTTAATGGTGCGTCTATGGAAAGATAAACCCCTGTGGTTGCCTGCAATCAGTCCCTTCTCCGAAAAGGTTATGCGTCGTTATCTGGGGGATAATCCCCCTAACTCCTGAGTTGCTGAATATTAAACTACAGTAGATTTGGGTGAGTTGTATATCCTGTTATGGCTGGCTGATGCTGAAAGAATGGATTATTCTGGCGGATATGATTACTCCCCCTTGGCCTATGCTAACCATTGCTAACAAGGGCGATCGAGCATTATAATTGACCAATTGTCAATTGATATCACAATTTCTCGGAAGTGTCTGTAAACTCTTTGTATATTAAAATTGGTGTGTGAGGAAGCCTGTGTCAAATCATCCAATCAAACGGCAAAAACCACTTAGATCTCAACCGTCTCGACCTGTTATGAAAAAGTTCATCAGGTCTAGCCCCGCCAAATGGCTTGGCATTGGTATGGGTTTAACCGGAGTGGCTATGATTTCGGCAACTGCTGGAGCCTTGCTGGCTGTTTCCTTGTCTTCAACTCCCCTGATGCAGGAAAAGTTAACACCTGAACAGCAGGCGGTTTTTTCTAAGGGTGAAATGGCGCGGGTAAATATGCGTCTACCAGAATTAACTCGTCCTGTCAATATTCTAGTTTTGGGTATTAAAGTTTTAACCTCAGATTTAGATGAACCGCCAGAAGAAGACCTGGGATATCATGCGGTAGTAGACTCCTTTAAGGGTCTTTCTGATACCATGCTTCTGTTGCGTTTTGACCCTAATACTAATAAGTTAAAAGTTCTTTCTATTCCTAGGGATACCCGTACTTTTGTCAAGGGACGGGGGATGACTAAAATTAATGATGCTAACTACTACGGTGGTCCCGCACTTAGCGCTAAGTCGGTGAGTGAATTGATGGGCGGTGTCGGCATAGATCGCTACGTTCGCGTTAATGTCTTAGGCGTTGAAAAGCTGATTGATGCCTTGGGAGGAGTCACCGTTTATGTTCCTAAAGATATGAAGTATCAAGATGATAGCCAACATCTTTATATTAATCTGAAAGAGGGTGAACAACATCTTGATGGTGATGGTGCTTTGCAGTTTTTGCGGTTCCGATATGACAATTTAGGTGATATTGGTCGGGTACAACGACAGCAAATGCTGATCCGCTCTTTTATTAACCAAGTTTTAGATGTGGGTACGATATCCCGCATACCTAGGTTGGTTTCGATTATTCAATCTCATATTGATACAAATTTGACTTTAGAAGAATTGGTGGCTTTGGTCAATTTTGCCGCTCAGGTAAATCCTGATGATGTACAAATGCTGATGGTTCCTGGACAGTTTAGTGATCCGAAAGAGTATAGAGCTAGTTATTGGCTACCAGATTATAGTCGCCTTGATGCGATGGTGACAAAACATTTTGATTTTGGTCATAACCGCTGGAGTTTTGATAATATTGATCCGAGGGATTTGAGAATTGCCATTCAAGACAGCACTGATGATTCCTATGCGGTTGATGATTTCATGTCTTCCCTCAATCGTAAAGGATATTGGAATCTGAGACTAACAAGACCCTGGAATCAACCACTTGATGTTACCCGTGTTATTGCTCAAGATGGCGATGTCAGAAGCGCACAAGCTATTCAGGAAGCCTTGGGATTTGGGGAAGTTGTGGTGGAAAGTACAGGTCATCTACAGTCGGATATTACCATTCAGGTAGGACTCGATTGGCTGGAGAAATACGAATCTCAATTTCAAGAGGAAACTCAGCCACAATTGCAAATCGAGGATGATTTCGGCGGCTCTCGGCGGCGACTGTCAGGACGCTAAAATATCATAGTATCCAATTGGGGGTCAGGGTTCCCTTGCTTCCTGGTCTGTTCAGGGACTATCCTGGAAACTAGATGAATTTGACAGCGGGATAACCTGATGAGACTTTGGCAAGTTTGGTGGCAGAATCTGGTTTATTTAACCCAATATAATCCGCCTCAATTTATTGAGGTTCTGATGCTACTGCTGGGGATGCCACTATTGCTGCTGTGGGCTATAACTGGACGGTGGCCCTATTTGGTCTTGTGTCTTAGTTATGTGATGGGGTCCTCCACTGCCATGTTAGTTCGAGAGGCGATTTTTCCCTCTAACCGCTTGCTGCTTACCCAATTGGTCGCTATCCTATTGTTGGCTCTCGGTTTCTACACTTTGATTGATTTAGTGCTACTGTGAACTGACATCTGAGTTTTTTCGATTTCCCATGGGCTAGTTATGCTTGCAAAAAATAAACCGTCTCTGCTTGTAACTATAGGTGCGATCGCTATTTTGATTGGTGGTGGGGTTGCTGCCTATTTCGTGTTGACCGCTAGAAGAACTATTAGGGATGTGCCTTTGGGCGCTAATATTGTTCCCCAAGATGCCTTGTTGGCTGTTTCTGTTTCTACTTCGCCTCAAAAATGGCAAACACTTCAACAGTATGGCACTTCACAGTCTCAAGCCGCTTTTGAACAATTGCTAATTCAGTGGCGCGATCGCATTTTTACTGATCAAGGCTATGATTTTGAGCAGGATATTCAGCCCTGGATTGGTAATGAGGTGATGATGGCTTGGTTGCCAGATCCGGCTCTGGTCTCTGGTCAGCCTTCCCCCTCCGGTGATACTCCCCGTCAGTCTCCCATGACTTCCGCTAGGATCTTATTACTTCCTATTGCTAATCCTCTCCGGGCTCAAGAAATTCTGACGGCTCGAAAGTCTTTAAATCAAGGAGAAATTCTCGAACGTAACTACCGGGGAATTGATATATTTGAAACTCAAGGACGATTGCAAAATTACTCTATTGCAGTCCTCGATAGAGAGTTTTTGTTGGTTTCTGATGACCCTCGTGCTACCGATAGGGCGATCGATACTTATCGCGGTGATACTTCCCTCGCTGCTACTCCTGGATATTCGGCAGCAGTTCAACAAATTAGAAATTCCCAGGCTTTTGCTCAGGTTTATCTGAATATTCCCGTCGCTGCTTCTTTGGCTTCTATGACTGCGGCGCAGCCTATTCCCCCAGAAAGTTTGGAACAATTGAAACGACACCAGGGCTTTGCTACTACTGCTATTTTAAGAGATAATGGCATTAATTTTCAGGGGGTTTCCTGGTTGCGGCCTAACACTGACAGAAAACTCACTGTTGGGAATTCTACTGATGGAATGCTCAGACGTATCCCAGATACGGCAATTATGACTCTCGGTGGCAGCAACCTTAAACAGTTCTGGAGTGATTATAATCAAGGTGCTAATGCTAATCCGATCGCTCCTTTTAATCCACAGGCTTTGGCTGCTAGTTTACAAGAGTCTATTGGTATGGAGTTGCAGCGAGATTTCCTGAGCTGGATGGATGGCGAGTTTTCTCTGTCTGTAATTCCGGCTATTTCTAATCCTGACACCCCTCAAAGGTTTATGGCGGGTTTGATTTTTATGATTAGGGTCAGCGATCGCAATGCAGCAGACACAGCTTTACAACAATTAGATGAAATTCTCAGGGGTCGCAGTTTCCAAGTTGGTGATGCTCAACTTAATGGTCAGCCTGTGGTTCAGTGGACTTCTCCCTATGGCGGCTTTACTGTGCTTCGCGGTTGGTTAGATGGAGATGTCGCTTTTGTGAATTTGGGCGCTGCTGTGGCTAATCAGATTATACCACAACCTCAAACCGCAATTAGTTCTAGTTCTTTGTTCCGACAAACTTTCCCCTCTAGTCTCAGTCCTAAACATGGGAATTTTTATATTAATGTTGAACAGGTATTTAATCGCCAAAACCTCTCTTTACCCCCTTTACCTCCTCAACAAGAAGTCTGGGTAAATGCTGTTCAATCTATCGGTTTGACTACGGCTGTCACTGACAACCACACCAGCCGTTATGACCTATTTGTTAATCTAAAATCAGCCGCTGTATCTACTGATGCTCAGGAGAATTAGAGGGCTAGTTGATTAATTGGCGATCGCCTGCTTTTTCATCACTCGCTGAACAGATGCGATCGCTTTATTTAATTCGTAACCCCGCCGCTGGGGATGCTTTTGATACGCCTGTTGTTCCTCTTCTATCATCCTAACATCCTCTTCCACTAAACCATCTAACATTTTTTGGGCACAACCAAATAGGCTGTTTTTTATGAATTGACGAAATTTAACCGGGAGTTTATGCAGTCTCCAAAAGGCGTTAAGCGAGGTAAAATGGATTAAGTAGGCACGAGTTTCTGTAACACTCATTGGACAGAGTAAACAGTAGATTTTGAAGTCTTCACCGAGAGTAGAATACCAATGGGGATAGATATAACTAACCGTCAGCCTTTCGGGATGCAGTTTTCTCAGAGGAGGAAAAAATAGTTGCGCTATTGACCAGATTTTGTCTATTTTATAATAGCTTTGTGCTTCAT
This sequence comes from Limnospira sp. PMC 289.06, assembly GCF_032350395.1. Classification (NCBI taxonomy): domain Bacteria; kingdom Bacillati; phylum Cyanobacteriota; class Cyanophyceae; order Oscillatoriales; family Sirenicapillariaceae; genus Limnospira; species Limnospira sp. PMC 289.06. The sequence goes on along the minus strand of NZ_JARPLC010000029.1, from coordinate 36,256 downwards.
AATAAGCATCAACTTTATTGTCGGTTTCTGTGATATAATCTAATTGCGCCTCCGTCCAGGCTTGCCAGTTTTGGTGTAGGTGGCCGTGGTACATATCCATCAGGTTTTCGATTAAAAAAGAATAGTGCGCCTGGGTGTGAATTGTCGCTACTGTGGCTATGTAGTTCAGGTGTTCCCATTCGGGAATTTCTAGCGGTTCAATATCTGGCTTTTCCTCTCCTATAAATACCCAAATAAATCCATATAATTCTCGCACTGGATAGGTCTTGATTCCGCATTTTGGCGGTTTTTGATTCTCCTGTAAATACGGTACATAAGCACAGTCTCCACCACCATTGAATCTCCAGCCATGATAGATACATTCTATCTCATCCCCGATCGCTTTTCCGTGACTTAGTTTGACTTGGCGATGGGGACATCGGTCTTCTAAGGCGTTTATTTTCCCCTGGGTGTCCCTGAATAACACAATCGACTGATTCCACAAAATTACCCCTACTGGGCTACTGGTGACTTCCTGGCTGCTGCTGACAACATACCAGCAATGGGGGTTAATCCCTAATTGTCTGATGTCCCTGCTATTTCGGTAACTTGGGGTCATGCGATCGCCTCTATTTCACCAGCTTACAATTCTAGCTCAATAGGGATAATCCTAAAATACTCAAGGGAAAAATTAATTTTAGCAATCACTCATTATTGTAACCTGACATTAACCTGATGTCAACTGTTTTTTTAGGAAAATCTGAAATTTTTCACCGTGGACTATTCCAGATATTGAGGTTAACCAGGTTGACCATAAATGGAAAATCTCCCTTTCAAAGCCTGTCCGAAAATCCTCGGTTTAATCATGACTTGATAATCCCTGCTATAAATAGCTGGTAGATTAGTCAGGAATTTGCCAAATTTCCAGGTTGCGATTATGGCTACCACTAACCAAGAGGGGACGTTTGGGAGAAAACGCGATCGCTTCAATTTTAGAGGAATGTCCTCGCAAGGTAGCGATCGCTTCTTTAGTTTTGAGGTCCCAAAGTTGGACCGTATCATCATCACCACCACTGGCGATAATTCGACCATCATGACTCAGGGCGAGAGATTTAATGGCTTGTGAATGTCCGTGTAAAGTAGCGATAACTTCCTTAGTTGTAACATCCCATAATTTCAGAGTGTGATCACTACTTCCACTGGCGAGAGTTTGACCATCTCGACTAAAGGCGATCGCATTCACTGACTTATCATGGGATAATAAAGTCGAGATTTCCTCGCGGCGGTCAATATCCCACAATTTCACCGTATTATCCTGGGAAGCACTAGCTATGAGTCTACCATTAGGACTAAAAGCCACTGCGCGAACTTCATGATTATGTCCTCTTAATGTACCAATGAGTTCGTTAGTCTCTAAATCCCATAAAGTAATAGTATGATCGCGACTACCACTGGCGAGAGTTTTACCGTCTCGACTAAAAGCGATCGTCGTAATATCCCTTTCATGTCCTTTCAGCGTGGCGATTTCTTGTTTGCTGTGAAGATCCCACAATTTCACCGTATTGTCGCGACTACCACTGGCGATAACTCGACCATCAGGACTGATAGCAATTGAGTTGATAGCGCCTCCATGTCCCGTTAAAGTAGAAAGATGTTCAAAGGTTTGTAAACTCCATAATCTCACCGTATTATCATGACTACCGCTGGCGAGAGTTTGACCATCAGGGGTAATAGCCACAGTTAATATCTGAGAAGTGTGTCCGGTTAAGGTTTGTCCTAACCTCGCTTGATTCCACGCCGCCACCGGAGTTATCCAAGACATTACCGCTGGGGGGGTATTGTTTAATAATATATTTCCACCCGTCCCCAATAACAATAATGCCGCACTAGCGATCGCTATCGTTTTCGCAGGTTTTCGGCGGCGAGACAATCTCATAAATAAAGGATAGGACATCACTGGGAGAGGATGACTATTAGAATTCAGGTCTCCTAAAACTTCGGTGGCGTTGCTGTAGCGATCGCTTAGGTCTTTCTGAAGCAGGCGATCGAGAATTTGTCCTAATTCTGGACTGATAGGAGTTGGTAGATAATTACGCCAGTTTTTTGTCCAGCCATAACCTTGTTCTGTCCATAATTCAAAGGGATGAATTCCCGTGAGTAAATGAAAGCAGGTGACACCCAAACTGTACAGGTCACTGGCGGCGTAGGCTTCTCCTCCGCGCATTTGTTCTAAAGCTGCATAACCATCTGAACCTACTCTGGTCCCTAGGGGGTTAACCATCACCGTTTCTGATAGTTGTTTGGATACCCCAAAATCAATTAATACTAAATCACCGATCTCTGTGGTTTGGGTAACTACTTGATCTTGAATGATCGTGGGTGCGCTGTGGTTAGGGGTAGCGGTTAAATTATGGCGATCGCTTATCGGTTGAGGAAGCCTGCTACGATGGATGATATTTTCCGGTTTAATATCTCGGTGAATTACCTGGCGACTATGGATAAACTCTAAAACCGGAAGCAATTTGACTAGCAGTTGGCGGACTTGTACTTGATTCCAGATTCCTCCCTCTTCTAAAAGTTGCGCCAGGTTTTCTCCTTCTATATATTGTTGGATGAGATATAGACAGTTATCTTCTTCAAAATAACCGTAAATTCCCGGAATTTGTGGGTTTCCTTCTAGTTGCTGTAATTGTTGCGCCTCTAACTTGAACAAGTCTGTTGCCTTTTGTAGTCCCCAGTTACTTTTTACGTCCGCTACCAGTTGTTTGACTACACACCGACGGTTGAGGTTATCCGTATCCTCAGCTAGATAGGTGCGGCTAAAGCCTCCTTTTCCCAAGGGTTTAATAATACGGTAGCGTCCCCGCAGTAGTGAAACTAGGGGGGTATTACAGCTTTGACAATATGTCAGGTTGTCGGGGTTTATCGGTTGCGGACAGTTGGGGTTGATGCAGCAGGTCATAGCGATCGCATTCTCAGTGACAGCATAATATTTATTGTGCCCCAATTTTTCCATTTTGGTGGCACAATATTTTCGCGATCGCAGATGATTTCCATATCCACCAGAGTTTTTAAAAATTCTCCCCACCCAGACAACAACCGACCGTTGTCTCTCTCTCCAACATCTTTCTCCCACCAGCGGAGTTGACTGTCATTGTGTCAATCAGGAAACTAGCACAGCTACAGTCACCTGGAATAACGGTCAATAACCAGCAATGCCACTATGCGACAACTTTTATAGGCAATTTCCCTATAGGTCAGTTACGAAAGTTGCAGCATCGCTTGATTGGATCATTACACAGGCTTCTATCTTGGATATAGCAACCATAACAGTTACCACTTGGAGTCTCATGGTCATGGAAATTAACCTCGCTGGATATTTACCTTCCCTAATTGCGATCGCTATCTCTATTGCTGCCGTTTTGGTTTATACTTACACCCAAGAAGAATTAATCAAGCTAGTCTCAGGAGGCATTGCTTTAGTTGCGGTTGTCTCTAGTTTCCTGTTGGCTAATTGGGTTATTCTGACTGGGTTAGTTATTTTTGTCCTTAATGGATTCAAATTTTTTCCCAAAGAAATCATCACAGAATTGTAAAATCTATCATTTACCCCTTGACAATTGCGCCAAAATCTGCTAGTACACGGGCATGATTTCGCAACAACCCTAGTAGGTTGAGACGGTTTCGCTGTACTTTCGGGTTAGAGTCCATCACCAAAACACTATTTTCACCGTCAAAGAATTGGGTAACTGTGGGAACAATTGCTGCTAAGGCTGTAACTAACTGTCGATAATTGCGAGTTTCTAGTGCTGCTTGAGTGTTGGGTATCAAGTTTTCTAGGGCTTCCATCAATGCCTGTTCTGAAGACTTTTCAAACAGGGAAGGGTTAATCACCGTATCGGGTTGAAGTTCCCCCGTGTCGAGGTCGCCTTGTTTAGCCAGACGGGTGGAACGGTTGATAGTTTCATAGATGATGTCTAAGGTACCATCACCGCGAATTTCTTGTAAAAACAAAGCGCGATCGCGTACATCTAATAAATCTTGTAATGCGCGTTCCTTATATTCTATGTCTTCATCTCCCAGCACCGCATTTACCAAATCATAATCAATAGATTTCTCGTCCTGCAACAAAGTCCGAATGCGCTGTAAAAAGAAATCTTCTAAATGATGAATCAGACCTAACATCGCGTTAGGATGACTATTAACGAAATCCGTCGTTAAATCCTTTAGCAACTCATGCAAATTTAAAGGTAAGTCAGCCGACCAGATAATATTCAGAACTCCATTAGCCGCCCGTCTCAGAGCAAAGGGATCTGATGAACCTGTGGGAAGCATTCCCAAGCCAAAAATACTAACTAGGGTGTCGAGTTTATCAGCTAGGGCGACCACTTGACTAATGATATTTGTCGGCAGGCGATCGCTTGCTCCCTTGGGGAGATAATGTTCAACTATAGCCTTAGCGACCCCTTCAGATTCCCCGCCAGCTAAAGCATATTTTTCACCCATGATTCCCTCAAGTTCGGGAAATTCATAAACCATCTGAGAGACTAAATCAGCTTTGCATAATAAGGCTGCCCTTTTAATCTGGGCGAGTTCCCCTTCGCTTACTTTTAGCTGTTTAGCAATGCGATCGGCATTGGCAATAATCCGATTTACCTTATCGCGAACTGAACCCAAATCTTCTTGAAACGTGACATTTTCCAAGTCGGGGAGATAGTTTTCTAGGGGTTTCTTTAAATCGGTTTTATAGAAAAATTCTCCATCTGCTAATCTGGCGCGGATTACCCGTTCATTCCCCGATGCAATAATGGCAGCTTTGGCTGGATCACCATTAGAAATAGTAATAAAATATGGTTTCAGATTCCCTTGGGTATCTAAGACTGGGAAATACCGCTGATGTGTCACCATTACCATTTTAATCACTTCCGGTGGCAGCACTAAAAATTCCCCGTCAAAAGTTCCCACTACCGCTGTCGGCCATTCCACTAAGTTAACCACTTCATTCAGCAAATCTTCGGGAATTTCCGCCTCGCCGCCTACGCTGTTCGCTGCTACTTTTACCTGGTTGGCGATCGCTGTTTTTCGCGTCTGCGGATCTACTTCTACAAAGGCTTTACCCAGGGTTTCCGCATACTCCGTCGCTTCCGCAATACTGACTGAGTTAGGGTGTAAAACTCGATGACCTTGGCTATGGCGATCGCTACTAATAGTTTCGGAACCGTTGGGGATACTTAGCGGTAATATCTCCTTATCTAGTAGGGTTACTAACCAACGAATCGGACGGGGGAAGCGGATATCTCCATCTCCCCAGCGCATAAATCTCTTACCTTCCAACCGATTAATCCATTGGCGTATTAATTCCGTTACAATTTCGGCGGTTTTGCGTCCGGGAATGTGTTTGAGGACAAACACGAAATCCCCTTTGGGGGTCGGGCGAATTTCGATGTCTTCTAATTTGATATTCTGTTTTTTCGCGAAACCTTCCGCTGCTTTCGTCGGTTTCCCCTCTTTGAAGGCAGCAGTGGCGGGGGGACCTTTGATTTCTTCTTGGCGATCAGGTTGCTGTTCGGGCAGTCCGGCTATGACTACAGCCAGTCTTCGCGGTGTGGCGTACACTTTCACCGACTCGCAGGTGAGGTATTGTTCTTTTAGGCTGGCGGGAATCATCGCCTCCCACTGGGCGATCGCGCCTTCGACAAAGGTTGCTGGTAATTCTTCTGTACCGACTTCGAGTAAAAAGCTAGGCATGGGAGACAGTGCAGGTGGTCAGTGTTCGGACAATTTGACATCCTACCACAGTTTCGGTTCGTTTCGGTTCGTTTCGGTTCTAACTTCGTCCACCTCTCCCGAAATTGGTCTAAATTGGTGTCGCCGCATTCCCTCTCAAACTCCCGTCAATTCCAGAAGTTCACGACAGCATAGGGGTTTCGGGGAGGTTATCCGGCTATAGACACAGGAAGGCGATTATCTTGAAAATATCACGCCAAATCTGGTTTTGTCAATTACTGTTAGAAACTCCCTCGAAAAATCACTCAATTCCTCGTAGTATTTCCGATACATTTAAAGACTCTTCCTGGCGTTAGGGTTAACTGGCGAGTTGGGGGAGGTAAATTAGGCGGGTCTGGCTGTAACCTTTTCCGTTAGGGGTATAGAGCGATCGCTTTCCCCCCCCCACCTTTCCCTAAATTGGTGTCGCCGCATTCAGTCTCAGACTCCCGTCAATTCCAGAAGTTCACGACAGCATAGGGGTTTTGGGTAGGTTATCCGGCTATAGACACAGAAAGGCGATTATCTTGAAAATATCACGCCAAATCTGGTTTTGTCAATTACTGTTAGAAACTC
>NZ_JARPLC010000029.1:0-29926 GCF_032350395.1 Limnospira sp. PMC 289.06 | reverse complement strand
GCATTCAGTCTCAGACTCCCGTCAATTCCAGAAGTTCACGACAGCATAGGGGTTTCGGTGAGTTTATCCGGTTATAGACACGGGATAACCATTATCTTGAAAATATCACGCCAAATCTGGTTTTGTCAATTACTGTTAGAAACTCCCTCGAAAAATCACTCAATTCCTCGTAGTATTTCCGATACATTTAAAGACTCTTCCTGGCGTTAGGGTTAACTGGCGAGTTGGGGGAGGTAAATTAGGCGGGTCTGGCTGTAACCTTTTCCGTTAGGGGTATAGAGCGATCGCTTTCCCCCCCCCACCTTTCCCTAAATTGGTGTCGCCGCATTCCCTCTCAAACTCCCGTCAATTCCAGAAGTTCACGACAGCATAGGGGTTTCGGGGAGGTTATCCGGCTATAGACACAGGAAGGCGATTATCTTGAAAATATCACGCCAAATCTGGTTTTGTCAATTACTGTTAGGAAATCGACCGAAAAATGGCTGAATTGTTGAGAAGATTTAAACATGATTTTGACGATTAACGAACATATCAAGAGAGAGATTTAGTAACCATTAACTAAGTTTAGGGAAATGAACGACAATAGTCGCAACATCTGGATGAGTACGAACAATTGTTTCTGGTTCTACCAAGCCGCTTCTGGAGAATCCGAAAGCCTGATTCTGATGACTGCCGGGAGTTAATAATAACAAATCATTAGTTTTGAGCATTCGGGAAACTTTCATAATAAAATTCCCTTGCATTTGTTGAACTGGGGTATCTTTACTGAGACCAAAGGATGAAAGATTTAAATCTACATTTAGGGAATCAGTCACCAGTACCAATAAGTGTAATTTCGCTTTAATTTGTTGAGCGATCGCTTTAGTGATTTCCAGAGTTTGTTGAAATTCCCAAGACCCAATTTCTCCTTGATTGAATACCATAAATACCCTCTCGGTATTTTCCAGAGGCTGAGGAAAGCGGGTAATCAAAATGGGGACAGGTGAACGCCTCATAATCTGATCAATGACGCTACCAAAGAAATTCTCTTGATAAGTTGAATATCCTTTCCAACCGCAGATAATCAGGGTAGCATTGCGTTCGGTGGCGCTACGAACAATTCCCCTGGATATAGCTGCATCAATTCTAGCAATAGATTCAACTTTAACTGTGGCGGCGTGAGCTATCTGTTCAGCCACAGACAATAAACGGTTTTGCTTACTTTTGGTGGCGGCAGAAATCTTGCCACTTTTATCAGAAATAACATTGAGAGGTAATAGAGTGCCTTTAGATTTTTTCACTAGCAAAATCGCCAATTGTAAGAGGTTGTCTTCCGTGCTAGGGTTAGCGACTGGAACTAATACCCGTTCTGACCAACTTTGCTGATTGTCGCTGTCTAATTTTTGTTCTGGTTTGACTAATTTACCCCAACGAGTGACTATCCAGGGAGAAGCAATACAACTAAATAAAATCATGGCAATAATGCCATTAACAGTTAACTCATCTACCAATTCAATATTATAAGCCACGGTAATCGCCGCCAGAGTAGAAGCGGCTTGAGCTAGGGAGAGACCAAAGACAAGCATTTTCTCTGGAAACGGCCAGCCAAAAACTTTACCGGAAACCCAAGCGGCTGCATACTTGCTGATAGATTCTGCGACAATCATGACTATTGCGACTAAAAGAGATTTGGGTTCTTTTATTAAAATGAGGGGGTCAATTAACATCCCCACAGAGATGAGAAAGAAGGGAATAAAGAGGGTATTGCCAATAAACTGAATCCTGTTCATTAATGGACTCAAGTTAGGGATAATGGGAGTCAGAGCAATACCAGCCAAGAAAGCGCCAATAATGGGTTCAATTTCAATGAGTTGCGCTACATAGGAAGCTACTAATAATGTGGCGACAACAAAGGTAAATTCTGCGCCTTCGTCATGACCAAATTTTCGGAAAAACCAGCGGCCTATTTTGGGAACTCCCCAGAGGGATGCGAGGGTATAAATGGTTAAAGCCGGAATTAAAAATAGCCAAAATTCTAGGGTTAAATCACCGCCATGGGCTTTGACGACAACTGCTAAAACTAATAAAGCTAAAACATTGGTAATTAAAGTTCCTCCTAGGGTGGCGGTTACTGAGGAGGCACGCATAATTCCCAGACGGTTTAAGATGGGTAAAGCTAGGAGAGTATGGGAAGCAAAACAAGAGGCGACTAATATGGAGGCTAATACGCTGTAACCGAGTCCCATCATGGCTACTGTTCCCAGTATCATGGGGAATAAAAAGGTTAGCAAACCGAAGCAAAAGGCTGACTTGGCATTTAGTTTGAGGTCGTCTAAGCTGGTTTCTAAGCCTGCTAGAAACATCAAAAATAATAATCCTATAGTCCCCAATAAAATTATGGTATTATCTCTGGCAAGTAGTCCTATACCATGGGGACCAATAATAACTCCGGCTAAGATTAATCCAACAATACCAGGTAATTTGATGCGTTCAAATACTAGGGGAGCAATGAGCATCATCCCCATAATAATTAAGAAAACGGCTACGGGGTCTTGAATTGGTTGTGATAAAATCTGTGCCAGAGGGGTGGTCAGAGTAATCATGGACAAGCTACCTGCGTCTGTATTAATTAAGTATCCCAAATTACCCATGGGTTAGTTCCTAGTAAAATTGCTTAGATTTAGATAAAGGGAGAAAATGCCAAGCCTCCGCCTGTCTCGCCGATCGCCCTAAAAGAGCGGTTCTAAAAGACCCCTTAGAGAGACTGACTATAGACTTATAGCATAATCTGGAGATTCTGACAATCCTATTTTGAGCTTTTGGGATGATACCAGTTAACCCACAGGTTGTTAATTAAATGGGTTCGCCAAATGTGCTAATGTCTGCTACAAATTTAAGGGCAGACATTGATAAGTATAAAAATATGATTCGGCGTTTATTCCTACCTCTCGTGATTCTCTCGTGTTTCTTGTCTATCACCTTCGCCGCCTGTAGCCCCCAGGACGCGCCAACTACTCAAAATGACAAAAACCTTAAACTTCTGTATTGGCAGTCTCCTACCATCCTTAATCCCCACTTAGCGACAGGATTTAAAGACTTTGATGCGGCTAGGTTAGTCTATGAGCCTTTAGCAAGTTATGATGATAGCGATCGCCTGATTCCTATTCTGGCGGCGGAAATTCCCAGTCGAGAAAATGGGGGTGTCGCAGCAGATGGAAAATCGGTAACTTGGAAATTGCGATCGGGTGTCACTTGGTCGGACGGGGAACCTTTCACCGCCAAAGATGTTGTTTTCACTTATAACTTTATTACTAACCCTGATGTAGGTTCATCTAGTGCTGAGGTTTACGCGGGTCTTGAAACTGTGGAAGCCTTAGATGATTACACTATCAAAATTACTTTTAAAAATATTACTCCCGGTTGGTCGGTTCCTTTTACTGGTCAAAGAGGCTTAATTCTGCCAGAACATATTTTTGCTAGTTACAATAACTCTAATATTCGGTCGGCTAGGGCGAATAATCAACCTGTTGGCACGGGACCCTATAAACTGGTAAGTTTTCAACCGGGAGATCTCGCTATTTACGAGGCGAACCCCAATTATTGGGAGCCAGATAAACCGTTTTTTGAAAGAGTAGAAATTAAAGGGGGGGGTGATGCTACCTCAGCAGCTAGGGCTGTTTTACAAACGGGAGATTTTGATTATGCTTTTAATTTACAGGTAGAAGCTCATATTCTCCAACAGTTAGCAGCGGGAGGGAAAGGCAAAATTTTGGCTAATTTTGGGTCCTATGTGGAAAGGATTATGTTTAATTTTACCGACCCTAATCAAGCTACGGAAGATGGAGAGCGTTCTAGTGTTGAATTTCCCCATCCTTTTTTCAGTGATAAACGAGTCCGACAAGCCTTTGATTTGGCTATAGACCGTGATACGATCGCTAATCAACTTTATGGCGAGACGGGTCGTCCTACCGCACAATTAATAGTGATTCCAGCCGCTTATAGGTCGAATCAAATTAACTATAGCCTCGACCTAGAAAAAGCTAACAGTTTGTTAGATGAAGCTGGTTGGAAAGATACTAATAATAATGGTATCCGTGACCGAGATGGATTGGAAATGCGCGTGGTGTTTCAAACATCAGTTAATCCCGTGCGCCAGAAAACTCAAGAAATCGTTAAACAGTCTTTAGAAGCTATGGGGATAAGGGTGGAATTAAAAAGTGTTGATCCTGGTATATTCTTTTCTGGCGACCCCGCTAATACCGACACGATTAATCATTTTTATGCAGACCTACAAATGTTAACTACAGGAAATGAAAGTCCTGACCCAGGTCCTCACATGAAGTGGTGGACTTGTGGGGAAATTTCCCAAAAAGAAAATAATTGGCAACGACCTAATTATGCGCGTTATTGTAACCCTAAATATGACGAAATTTGGCAAAAAGCAACCACGGAACTCGACCCGGAAAAACGAGCCCAATTATTCCGTCAAATGGATGAATTTCTACGGGAAGATGTGGCGGTGATTCCTATTGTTGAACGTGCGACTACTACGGGAATTAGTAATACTTTAACTGGTATTGAACCCTCGCCTTGGGATGCTAATACTTGGGATATTAAAAATTGGCAACGCCAGTCAATTTAGTTCATATCGGAAGATTTGCTGCTTTTAAAAAGTGGTAAATTTTCGCGGTTATTATACTGAAAAAGCCAGTTGATAGCGGAGGGAAAACTTCAAAAATGGCGCTGTTTATACTGGCTGAACCAGTTTTTAAAAACCCTCAAGTGTAATTAAATGCTGACATTGGCTAATTATTCCCCCTCTGGGGGATTGCAAATATTGGCATCAAAAAAGATAATCCCAATATGCTGTCAATGGATAATCTGAATCAAATATCAATGAAACAATTACTCTGGCTTACTGGCTTAATTTTGTTAGCACCTATGGGGTTAGTTGGGTGCGCGCCAGAAACTGAGACCGCTAATGAAATTGTAACCAATGGTGAGGAAGGGGGAACCTTAACCCTAATTGCGGATGCAGAAGATAGAATGCGAGAAGGGTTTGTTAGTAAAGATGGTTGGGAACTTACTTTTAATCATGTTTATGTGACTTTCGATAATATCAGAGCCTACCAAGCACAATCACCCTTTGACCCAGATACTGAGTCTCAGCCGAATGCTATCACGTTTGTTGAGCTTCTCAATTCACCGATGACTGTAGATTTAGTCGGTGGAACAGAAGAGACTCCCATAGTGACCACAGCTATAGCACCCCCAGGACATTACAATGCTCTTTATTGGGAAATGGTGACGGCTACAGAGGGAGAATTTGCAGGGTCTACGCTGGTTTTGGATGGTACAGCCCAAAGAGATGGTCGCACTATCAATTTTGCGATCGCTTTAGATAAACCCGTAGCTCATTTTTGCGGTGAGTATGTCGGAGATGAACGTAAAGGGTTTTTAGAAACTAATGGGGTGGCTGAATTAGAAACAACTTTTCACTTTGACCACTTTTTTGGTCGCTCTGACCGTCCCATTGACCAGTCTCCCAATGATGAGGCTATTGGTTTCCAGCCTTTTGCTAATATCGCTGATGGGGATGCTGTTAATGTTACCAGCCAAGAACTTCAACAGCTTTTGACTGAGGAGGAATATAATACCCTCGTATTTTCTGTGACGGAATTAGGTCATGTTGGAGAAGGTCATTGTCGCATTGAGCCACTTTAATTAGCTACAGGGACACACTAGATCAGGATATGATTAACCTGATTAATGGTGTTGTCCCTAGCTTCAGTTAATCACTAACCTCTAGCTGTTGAATTTCTCAGAGGCTTGTTTAAAGGCATTTTCCACATCACTCCAAGCCTTTTCAAAACCAGTTCGGATGTCTTCCCAGGCTTCCTCACCAGCTTCTTGCAATTTTTTGAACTTTTCGTTGGCATCATCTCGCTTGGCTTGTAGTTCCTCAATTTTTTCGTGATACTGAATAGTAGCATCTGCTTGGGCTTGTTGGGCTTTCGCTTTCAGTTCATCTAATTGAGCATCGAGTTTATCTATTTGTGCTTTAACTTTAGCTTTGTAGGCTTTTTTGTCTTCGGTGCTAGTTGCCATAATTAAAAATGATTTGATTGAAAATAACACTTTAACTATAGCCCGTGATTCAGGTGATGACATCTATCCTCAGCTAGAGTTTTGAACTACCCCCCAGAGTTAATCTTCCCGACAGCGCCAAACTAACAGTTGATGGTTTTCTCCCCGACAAATTAAGGTATGGCTATCTATGCCAAAAGTAATAGGACTGTATCCAGAAATCTCGCCGAGTGGCTGCTGGGAAATTCCCTGAATGTCAATTTTCCAGAGTCTAATTTTCCCATCATCGCTACCACCTGCCATAAATTTACCGTCAGGACTAATTGCTATTGAAGATATTACGGCGGAGTCTACAGTCTGTGTGGTGAGTAAAATTCCTTGGTGAAAATCCCAGAGTTTAATGGTGCCATCTTCGCTACTACTGGCGAGAATTGTCTGGTTAGGACTGAATGCTAAGGAGAGGACTCCCCCTGAATGTCCGGTCAAAGTTTGCAGGCTGTGGAGTTTCCCAAATTGCCAGATTTTGATTTGTCCGTCCGCGCCACCACTGGCGAATATACTGGACTGGGGATGATTAAATAAACTGTCATAATTACGGGAATTATTGGCTGGGGAAAATGCAAAGGTGACACAAAAAACTTCCCCGGAATGTTCACGCAGACGATAGAGAAGTTCTCCGTTGCGTTGATTCCATAATTTGATGGTAGCATTACCGCTACAACTGGCAATTATGTGACCGTCAGGACTGTAGGCGACGGCGTGAATTGGTCCGCAACGATGACTGTAGGGAGAACCTGAATGGCTGAAAAATCTATCGGTCATCGTCCCGGTGTTGAGGTTCCAACCTAGTAGGTTGCGGTCAAAACTACCACTGACTAAACGACGACCATTGGGACTAATAGCGATCGCATTTACGGCGGCTACATGACCACAAAAACGCTGGACTAATTGACCTGTATTCAGGTTCCATAGTCGGATACTCTGGTCAGCACTACCACTAATTAATATATATCGATTCGGACTTATGGCGATCGCATTTATTGGCGCTGTGTGACCTTTCATGATTGCTTGACATTGCCACTTTTTCCCGGATATCTCTGGGTTTATATGTCGGCTAAAATTTACGAGTGATGTTAATAATAGTGACGGAAAAGCACAGGGGACAGGGGGCGGGATTCCCCAAATTGATTGATGAGTTGCTATGTGAACTGCTACCATAATTTGCAGGCTGGAAGTAGGGAGTTTTAGACTCACAGGTGGCTGTATATCGGCTAACACGGCGGCAGCTGATTGATAGCGTTCTTGGACTTTATCCACTAACATTTGATTAATGATATGCTTGAGTTCAGAACTAATATGGCGATGACTTTTCTCTAGGTGCGATTCCCAAATAAATTCTCCCGTAAATGGGTCAAATAAACTCTGGGGATTTTCTCCTGTTAATAGGTGAATACAAGTTACTCCTAAACTATATAAATCACTGGCTGCATAGGCTTTCCCGCCGCGAATTTGCTCTAAGGGAGCATATCCTATAGTTCCGGTCATGGTTCCGGTTTTGGGGTGTAAAATATCTATCTCGTGTTTGGCTACTCCAAAATCTACTAATACTAATTTACCGTCTAAATGTCTCCTAATAATGTTTTCGGGTTTGATATCTCTATGAATCACTTGATGGTCATGGATAAATTGGATGACTGGGAGTAAATCTAATAGTAATTCCCGCAATTTTTCCTCATCTAAAGGTTCCCCTAATTCTAACTCCTCCAGGAGGTTCTCTCCTTCTATATACTCCTGAATTAAATAGAGTCTACTGTCCGACTCAAAACAGGCGAATAAATGGGGAATTTGTGGATGATTTCCTAACTCCTGTAGTCGCACACCTTCTTGATAAAATAGTTCCGTGGCTTTCTGAATTTGCGGGAGATTATGCTGTTGTGGAGAAAATTGTTTGATAATACAGGGGGTGTGTAGGCGGTCTTCATCAACTCCTAAAAATGTCCTACTCATACCACCACCACCTAGACTTTTTAAGCCTCTATAACGCTGTTTTAATAACAAGGATGAGCCACAGTTGGAACAGACTTGGCTTCCCAGAGGATTTACTGGATTTAAACACAGGGGGTTCAGACAGTAACTCATCAGCTTAGGGGTTGGGGGAGTTAATCTTAACTGTGAATGGATTTTACTACCCCCTAGGGGCAATTGACTCAATTCTTAATGATGATTTAGCTTTTGAGTCCCCAAGATAGCACCCCGGAATTGAAAGACCCCTGATTAATTATAATCATCTCATCCTATATTATGTATGTAATCCGATGATGAAATTGCGATCGCATCCCCGAAATTGGCTAGGATTAATGATTGGTAATTCCCGACTACACTGGGGTAAATTCCAGGGGGAAACTTTAGTGGAAACCTGGGAAACTCAACACCTTAATCAATCTCCGTTAGAAATGGGATGGTCTTGGCTTAATCAAATATCGCCTGTACCGCTATTTATAGCCTCTGTAGTACCGGAACAAATGCAATTATGGCAAAACTACCCCAAAGCCGAAATTATCACCCTAGAACAGTTACCGTTAGGGGGATTATATCCAACTTTGGGAATAGATAGGGGTTTAGCTGTTTTAGGCGCGGGGAATCAGTTGGGTTTTCCGATGTTGGTTATTGATGCAGGGACAGCATTAACTTTAACTGGAGTCAATCAAAACCGCCAATTAATAGGCGGCGCAATATTACCTGGTTTAGGACTACAGTTTTCTTGTGTGGCTAATCGTACAGCTACCCTCCCACAAGTGGCTTTTCCTGAGAGTTTACCTCAACGGTGGAGTTTGAATACATCAGAAGCGATCGCCAGTGGTATTATCTACAGCATTATAGCTGGTCTGCGGGAGTTTATAGCTGCTTGGTGTCAGGAGTTACCCCACAGTAAAATTAGCATTACAGGAGGCGATCGCATTCCTCTGATGACCTACCTTAACAGTCAATACCCGGAGATAGCTGGTTTGATTTTAGATACCCCAGAAGCTATTTTTTGGGGAATGTCAGCTATGGTCAGAGATAGAAATGTTCCGAGTTGAAATCGGGTGACGTTGGAGAAACTGACGGATATATTCACTGACGACGGCGGGAAACTCTTCGGGGAGGTTTTCGCCGCCAGCAATGAGAGAATTTAAGCGAGAATTAGGTAGCATGGAGTTCAAGGTTTCCCCCATGGCTTGAGTTGTCGGTTGTTCACGATTTCCTTGTAAAATTAATACGGGTATGGTTAATGAATTTAGCTGTTCATTAAGTAATTCCCCTTGGATTTCAGCCGGACGGCGACGAAACAAAAACTGACAGGAAATCGGCGATCGCATCATCGTTTCTCGCTGTTTTAACCAATCGGCGATCGCATCTCCTTTTCCAAATAAACGGGTAAATGGATGTATCAATTTCAGCCAAGTTGCTAAAAGGGGGGGATTTCCACATAGCCACCGCATCCACTGCCATTGTTTTTCGATTCCATTGACTGCTACCCCCTCTGGGGAAATTAAGACTAGACCTTTGACTTTATGCTGATAGCGAATTGCGTAACTTGCTGCTATCCATCCCCCTAGGGAATGTCCGACTAAGTAAACCTGATCTAATTTTAGGGATTCGATATATTCGGCTAAGTTTTCCACCGCCATGGTGATAGAATAGTGAATCTTGGGGGATTCTGACTCACCAGAACCCAGGCGATCGGGAGTATAACAATGATAGTCTGAAGCTAGTTCTTCGATAATGGGTAGCCACTGACTACTATCTTGCCATGAACCATGTAGATACACGACATCAGGACCTGCGCCTACTTCACGCCAGAATATTTGTCCCTGGGAAAGTCTGACGCGGGAATGGCGCAATGGTTGGGATAATGATGGTGTTTCCTGGGACTCAGCATAGGGAAAAGAAGGTTCAAACATAGCCATATAATGAGATGCAGTATGATGAGTTGACTATTCTCGCGATGGTTAGTCATATCCCGGGATCGCAGATCATAGATGGGAATAACCAGAAGCGAGATGATGTCATTATAGTATATATTATCAGCATTAGACCTAAAAAAATACGGTTTATAGCTTTTACCTGGCATATAATTGGCATAATTGGCAGGTATCCCAGAGGCTTAAATCCCTAACTTGTGAGGCTATAGGGTTATTTGCATCCCAATTATAGCAGGTTTTAGGATAATAATATCCGCCTATTTTTTGGGTAGATATATGGCTGTAAATTAACATTTTTCATGGTCTGGGAATTAGGCGATCGCCGTCCGACCTTCCAAGTAGTCTTGGATTTGTTGTTGATAATCATGACTAAGGTTATCCATTGGTATTTTGCTCAGTTCAAAGCTACAAACATCCGCAATTTCCCAGGTATCTTGAATGTGGATATCTCCGGTAACTTCAGCGGATACAAGAATACAAATAGAATGGAGTCTAGGGTCACGATGAGCGCCCGAATAAACTCCTACCAAACGCCCCAGTTTAACCAGTTCTAAACCTGTTTCCTCAGCCAGTTCTCGCTTAACAGTGGTGAGGATATCTTCACCCCAATCTATCATACCTCCAGGTAAAGCCCATTTACCATTATCCTGGCGACGAACCAAGATAATTTTGCCATCTGGTAATAGAGGAACGATGCTAACTCCGGTAACAGGATGGCGAAAAATAACGCCCAAAACGGTATAAAAAAAACGCATCCAGCCCTTAGCTAATTCTAACATATTTTCTAACCTTCCCCAGATAAATCTTGAAGAATAGTGATAGCATGACTTTCTGGCTTAACCTTGGGATAAATTTTGTGAATATAGCCATCTGGGTTAATGATGAAAGTTTGGCGATAAATGCCCATAAACTCTCGACCCATGAATTTTTTTAAGCCATAACTATGATAGAGGGTGGCAACTTTACCATCGGGGTCACAGAGCAGAGGAAAAGGCAGATGGTATTTGTTGATAAACTTGGTGTGAGATTTAGGATCATCGGTACTAATTCCGAGAACAATGATATTGTTACCTTGGTAATCTGCATAGACATCGCGAAAACCGCAGGCTTCCTTAGTACAGCCAGGAGTGTGATCACGGGGGTAAAAATACAGAACCACAGTTTGACGGCGAAATTGACTGAGGCTAATCAAATTTCCGTCCTGGTCCGAGAGAGTAAAATCTGGAGCGAGATCACCAACATTTAGACTCATAGTATTGGGGGATTTCAGGGAATAATGGGGAAATGAGGGTCAAACCTTTCTGAATAGCGATCGCCACTATCGTTAAATAATAATGGTTATGGCAATATTGAAGCATCGAGGTTGACCCAAAACCTTTATATGTTATCATGCACTAGCTTAGTGCCAGACATGGGGCTATTTTCAGGTTA
The DNA here is from genome assembly GCF_032350395.1 of Limnospira sp. PMC 289.06. Classification (NCBI taxonomy): domain Bacteria; kingdom Bacillati; phylum Cyanobacteriota; class Cyanophyceae; order Oscillatoriales; family Sirenicapillariaceae; genus Limnospira; species Limnospira sp. PMC 289.06. The sequence continues at coordinate 18,464 of NZ_JARPLC010000029.1, read as the reverse complement.
AGCGTAACCGGATTAGCTAGAATGTCAGGTGTCTGTAAAAGCTCAACTACCTCCTCCACTTGTTTACCGTGTTAAGAATTGGCTCAAATCTACTCCAACGCTGGTTACTCCCGAGTTTAGTAAGTGTGCTGCTGATGGCATCAGGTGCTGAAGCGGCTCAAGTTCGGTCTTGGGAATTTGAAAGTTCCCAAAATCGTCTGTCATTTACTACAGATGAGGGAGTACAGCCCACGGCGAAATTACTCTCGAACCCCACGCGTCTGGTAATTGAACTACCAGGGACGAGTTTAGGTTCTGTGTCCGGTCAGCGTTCATCACCAGGGGGAAATATTCGTGAAATTCGTTGGGAACAAACCGATAACGAAAATGCTCGAATTATTGTAGAACTGGTAGAAGGTTATACCCTGAACCCGCAAATGGTGCAGTTTCGAGGGATTTCTGCCAGTGAGTGGATGGTACAACTACCACAACCCCAAGCTATTGGCTCATCATCACCCCCGGCTGCACTTCCGGCTCAAGCTACTGTGGTTAGCGCTACTGAACCAGTCCAACAGCAATTTCAGCAGCCAGTCCAACAACAATTTCAACAGACCGCTCAAGCCAACCCTAACCGTTCAATTCCTAACCAGCCGCAAACATTTGTTGAACAAATCGAAATGCGCGATAACGGCATTGTCTTAAAGACCACAGGTCAAATGCCACAGATTGAGTTGAAACGCTCTCAAGACGGCACTTGGATGACCTTAGATATTTTCGGCGCGAGTTTGAGGGGTGCGACCACAAGGGGGAGAGCAGTCAACCGGGAAGGCGTGGCCATAAGTCAAGTTACCCAACTTTCCACAACCCCCCCAGTGGTGCGGGTGACATTCAGTACCCCTAATACTAATCAAAATTGGGAAGCCAGAGCAGTAGCGGGAGGGGTATCAATTTGGCCCCAAGGCGGAGTTCCCCCGGCTGTGCAGGCAAGTTCGAGTATAGTTACCATTGAGTCGATTACCCTTCAAAATCAATCCTATTTCGCGGTGAGGGGTAATGGTCCTCTCAACTATACTCACGGTTGGGATGCAGAAACGGGAGCTTATGGTATTACGTTTTTCTCGGCTAGATTAGCTGACGGGGTGCGACTTCCCCAAAGAGAAGTGGGAGGACCGATTATTTGGTCTCGGTTGCGTCAGGAAGACCCAGATACTTTTACGGTGTTATTTCAACCAGCTACCAGGGTGCAGGTAGGACAGGTTAGCCAAAATAGTCCTCAAGAATTGGCTATTCCTATGGGTGTGCATTTAGCGTCTGGCGCTCCTCCCCCCAGAACTCCAGCCCCGGTAACACAACCACCTATAAATAATCCGAATCCTTTTCCGCCTCCGGCTCAAAATCGACCACCTTCGTCCCTCCCACTACCTTTTCCGCCGCCTAATCGTCCATCTCCTCAGCCTCCTGTGGGTAGAAATCCTAATGCTAGGGTATCTGTGGTTATTGACCCTGGACATGGCGGCAGTGACCCAGGAGCGGTGGGAGTTGGTGGTATTCGAGAAAAGGATGTTGTTATTTCTATTTCCCTGCAAGTTCAGCAGATTTTGGAGCAGAATGGGGTTAATGTGGTGATGACCCGCACTGACGATCGCACTATTGACCTGGAACCGCGAGTGTCATTAGCTAACCGTGTTGGGGCTGTGGCTTTTGTGAGTATCCATGCCAATGCGGCTTATCGCGCTGGTGCTACGGGTGTGGAAACTTTCTACCATCAAACTGGCTATAGCTTGGCTCAGTACATTCAAAACAGCATCCTGGCTAATTTCTCACTGCACAATCGGGGTGTGAAGCAGGCTCGGTTTTATGTCCTCAGAAATACGACTATGCCTTCGGCTTTGGTGGAGGTGGGGTTTCTCACTAATGCTAATGATGCTCGTTTGTTGGCTGACCCAGCACAAAGAACTCGCATGGCTCAGGCGATCGCTCAAGGTATTCTTCAATATCTCCGAGCCAGTGGATACTAGGCTTGACTTGCCTATTTAAGCAAAGCAGGCGGCTACTAAAAATAGGCTATCCACTAAAATGGTGCTTAAAACTGCGCCGCCAAATACCCACCACTGGGGTTCTGGGGACTGGAGGGGAAATACTCCTACTCCGAATAGGGTCATGGCTAATACTACCGCCCAGCTAATTCCCCACGGGGTTCCTGCTAGGGCGATCGCATTTTGGAATATAGGCATGGCCATTGATGGATCGACCTGCATTAATTGTCGCCAACTGGGGATTAAACCTGCTATATAAAAGTATCCGTCCGTAACGGCGGTTCCGAATAGAGACCCTAGGTAAAACCAATTGCCTACTTTACCCCATCCCCGCCACAGACACCACACCGCAAAGGGAACTCCTATCGATTCTACCGGTAAATGTAGCAGGGGTTCCCACCTCAGCCAACCCCAATATATCGACCCGGTTAACCAAGTCCAGCTAAATCCAAATAGCAAATCTCCCCATAATTCCGTTTCTTTGGTTCTCAGTAAATATAAACTTACCCCTAACCATCCCCCGGTCATGATTAGGCTCAACATTGGCCAGATTCTCACTAGGGGCGCTTGGAAAAATACTGGGACTGATACTAAAAATACGGCGATCGTAAATGGTAACCACCTTTGACTCTGTTGGGCTTTTTTGACAAATGTTGCCCAAGACCACTGCTGTACCCACAGCGGTTGAGTTGATGTCAGAATGTAGGCCAGAAGAATATTGCTAAACAAGGCTTCTTTAAGATTTGTTACTGAAGTTCATATTAATTGATGATATCACAAATATTTATCCCCCCCAGGGGCATAAATTCTACACAAAAATCAATAGTTGATTTTTTGGTCAATTATAAAAAAAAGATAAAGGGGGGTTGACAGGGGGGACGATTTGGGGTATTATATTGACATATTGTTAAATAATTGGATATTAGCAAAAATAAAAAAAAGGCATAAATGCCATTATTAATATAGTAACACAAGTGACCTCAAAAAGATATCCCATTTCCCCAATCCGCAAATTTTTTAACATTTCTTAATATTTGTTACAAAACTTAACAAAACTCTGTTAATTGACGAGAGGATGTTAAATTGGTCCAGTGCGTAGAAGTGTAAATTTCAGATCTAGAGTTAATGAGACAATTCCCCACAATCATGGATTTCCAGAGTCTTCCGGTCTATATGGCAGATTTAGTCACGCCAGGAATGGGAGAAATTGAAGTAGAATCGCAGATGACGTTATTCCAGGCGATTATTTTAGGGATAGTCCAGGGACTAACGGAATTTATCCCGATTAGTAGCAGCGCCCATTTAAAAATAGTTCCGATGGCACTAGGATGGGGAGATCCTGGGGTAGCATTTACGGCTATTATTCAATTGGGGAGCATGGCGGCGATTTTCTCGTTTTTCTGGTCTGATCTGAAAAAGGTAGTATTGGGGGCGATAGATGCGATCGCTAAATCGGATTACCAGTCGGTAGATTTTCGTATGGCTTTGGGGATTGGTTTGGGAACTCTACCGATTGTGTTTTTTGGGTTACTGATTAAATTATTTATACCCGATTACGATAGTTCACCTCTGCGGAGTACAGTGGCGATCGCGATCGCTTCGATTGTGATGGCCAGCCTATTGGCGATCGCGGAAAAACTAGGAAGCCGAAAGCGAGACTTTGACCATCTGAATGCTAAGGACGGGGTACTGATGGGTTTGGCGCAAACCTTAGCGCTGATACCGGGTGTATCCCGGTCAGGTTCCACCATAACCGCCGGGTTATTTATGGGACTAGAAAGGGGAACCGCCGCCCGATTTTCGTTTTTATTAGGAATTCCGGCGATTACCCTAGCAGGGTTGGTAGAATTAAAAGACTTCTTAGAGGCTGGAATAGACGACATTAGTACAGCGGCGTTAGTAGTGGGTTTAATTTCGTCAACCATATTTTCCTACCTATCTATCGCCTGGTTAATCCGTTATCTGCAAACCAGTAGTACATGGCTGTTTGTGTGGTATAGACTAGCTTTTGGTGTGGCGATTTTAACGGCAGTGGTAGGCGGCGCTTTGGAGAATATTTAATATAGAATAGGGAGAGGGCGATCGCGATCGGGGGAAGTTCCGCTAGTTCCTCCCAGGCGGGCCAGAAGATTAAGAAACCAACCCGTCCTACCTCACCAGGGAATTAATGGATAATTGATTGTGGTAGGGTATTATCTGTGAGGTTGAGATGGCAGTATGAGTGTATCTTCTATCCGTCCGGCGCTAATTACTGAGGTGTTACCGGACTCCATTGGGGCTGATGTGGGTTTTGAACCCGGAGATGCGATCGTGTCCATTAATGGAACTCGTCCCCGCGATTTAATCGATTATCAATTCCTGTGTGCGGATGAGTTTCTGGAAATTGAAGTGATTGACAGTCAGGGAAAAACCCATCATATTGAGCTAGAAAAAGACTATGACGAGAGCCTAGGTTTAGAGTTTGAAACCGCCCTATTTGATGGTTTAATTCAGTGCAATAACCGCTGTCCTTTTTGCTTTATAGACCAGCAACCGCCTGGAAAAAGAGGTTCTCTTTACTTAAAAGATGATGATTATCGCCTGAGTTTTCTCTATGGTTCTTATCTAACCTTAACTAATTTACCTCAATCTGAGTGGGATAGAATTGCTCAGATGAGAATTTCGCCTCTGTATGTTTCCGTCCATGCCACCGAGCCAGAAGTGAGAAGTTTGCTGCTGAAAAATCAGCGAGCAGGTCAGATTTTAGAGCAGTTAAAATGGTTTCAAAAGCACCGTTTACAAATTCATGCTCAAGTGGTGGTTTGTCCGGGGATAAATGATGGTGTTCACCTAGAAAAAACTTTACTAGATTTAGCGGAATTTCACCGGGGAGATATTCCGGCGGTGGCTTCGGTGGCGGTGGTTCCGGTGGGGTTAACTCGTTTTCGACCCCCGGAAGATCAACTGATTTCGGTAAGCCAGGAAAAGGCGAGGGAGGTGATTAAGCAAGTGCAAAACCTCCAGGATAAATTCAAGCAAGAATTGGGGTCAACTTGTGTGTGGTTGGCGGATGAATGGTTTTTAATCGCCCGTGAGGAGTTACCACCAGAGTCTGATTATGAGGACTATCCGCAAATTGGTAATGGGGTGGGGTCTATTCGTAAGTTTTTAAGGGAATTTGAGACGGCTTTTGAGAGGGTGAAATGGGAAACTGGGAATGGTGTGGCTAGTCCTCGGCGCTGGACTTGGGTGGTGGGGAATGCTGTAGAATTGGCGTTTAAGCCTATTGTCGCCCGGTTGAATGGGGTGGAAGGGTTAAGGGTGGAAATGGTGGCTTTGGCTAGTGATTATTGGGGACAGGAAATAACTGTAACGGGGTTGTTGACGGGTCAGGATTTAATCGCGGGACTCCAAGGACGAGATTTGGGTGATGGGGTTTTGCTTCCGTCTTTAATGTTGAAAACTGGGGATACTCGCTTTTTGGATGATTTGACTGTGGCGGAAGTAGAGGCGACTTTGCAGACTAAAATTGTAACTGTAAATGGGGTTGATGAATTGTTGGCGATCGCCTCAAATCTGACACACTGAAAGCCAGAAGCCTCAGCGTGTCGAGTTGGTCCACAAAAAAACCTAATTTCCCCAAATCCGCTTTAAGACTTCATCAGGGGAGATATCAGCCATTTTTCCGGTGGGAGATTTGACAGCGATCGCTCTTTCGCTGGGGGGGAGTAATTTATGAGGATCGGTAGGACCAAATAAAGCAATGGTATAAGTACCAACGGCGATCGCCAAGTGCATGGGGGCGCTATCGGTACAAACCATAAGATTAGCGGCTGCGATCATGGCGGCGAGTTTACCAATATCCTCTGGTTGTGTCAACTTAACTTGAGGACAACGCTGGGTTATTTGAGTAATCAAGGCTTGATCTTCAGGTCCTTTGACCAAAACCACAGGTAGGTTAGGCTGTCGCTGTTGGATATCCTCAATAATCTTCTGCCAGCTTTCAACGGGGTAAATTTTATCAATGCCCTTATTAATAGCCATCTGACTAGACCCGCCATGAATAAGGATATAGCCACTTTCCTTAACTCCGAGGCTTTCCTGTTCCCTATCAGCCCAAGCCAAGTCGGACTTAGGGACATTAATCTGTAATCCGCTAAAGGGGGTGATAATGTCTAGGCCCTGCAATAAATCATGGTACATCTGGGCTGCATACTGTTCAGTTTTGAGGGGGACAGCATCGGTGAGAAAGATTTCTCCGCTACTCCCTGCATAACCGACGCGGTTAGGTATTCCGGTGAGCCACAGCAACAGCCCTACGGTCCATCGTTGTCCGAGGGAGATAACCACATCATATTCTCGGTCACGGACAATGCCAATCAAATTACCCCAGTCGGCGAGACTATTGCGCCCTTTAAAGTCATAGGGGATAACTTTGGATACGGACTTACAGACGCGGTAAGCAGTTTGGGCCCTAGGTTCGGTAACTACGGAAATTTGGGCATGGGGATAGGCTTGCTTTAAATCGTCTAGGGTAGGGAAAAACAGAATTTGGTCGCCAATCCCGCCTGGGACAAGGGCTAGTATTTTCATTTTAATAGAGTTAATCCACTTATCAGCTTAATTCTAAATGAAGACAGTTCGGAAAACCATAGAAAAATATCTCAGGTTTACTGGGCGGGGGTTAACCTGACTGGCTGAAAGGGTTGGTAATTGGTTTTCTAATAATATTTAAAGAGCGATCGACAGGAGCATGGAATGGTTTGCCTATTCTCAGTGAAGTTCTATAATACTATGACCAAAAACAAAATACTTAGCTAATCATGTATTTATTAATTCCCGCTGCCGGAAGTGGACGGCGTATGGGCGCAAGCTGTAACAAATTGCTACTGAAATTATGGGACAGATCCCTACTCGGTTGGACTCTAGCTAGTGCCGGGGCATCTAAATCGATTATTTGGATTGGTATTATCGGACAAAGGGCTGATTTCCCGGATTTTAAGGCGATCGCAGACGAGGTTTGCCTGAATATACCCATAAAGTTCATTATTGGGGGAGAAACCCGTCAGGAGTCGGTTTATAACGGCTTACAAGCTCTTCCCCGTGAAGCCGACCGGGTTTTAATCCACGACGGGGCGAGATGTTTAGCGACCCCGGATTTATTCGATCGCTGTACGAAGGCACTGGAGTCGGTATCTGGTTTAATTGCCGCTATTCCAGTCAAGGATACCATCAAAATAGTGGATGGTAATAATTTTATCCAGGATACTCCCGATCGCCGTCAATTATGGGCGGCTCAAACTCCCCAAGGTTTTGAAGTTCCACTACTGAGAGAATGTCACGAAAAAGGCCGTCATCTGGGTTGGGATGTGACTGATGATGCGGCGCTGTTTGAACGTTGTGGTCTTCCGGTTCAGGTGGTGGAAGGGGAGGAAACTAATCTGAAAGTTACTACTCCTGTAGATTTACAGATTGCTGAGTTTATTCTCCGGGAAAGGCTGGCTAAATAATGTTAAGGTGACATGAATTTATAATTATTAAGTTAACTGTTGTTTCCTCTCTCTTCCAGGGATGGATGGGTGGCTCTTTTTCATGGGTTTGCCAACCTAACAGCACCCCTTGGTAGACTTGACAAAACCACCCTTAACATGGTATAGAATTAAAAGAAGATTATCTGAAGTAGCGAGTATTAGTTGTAGCAGTAGTGTAATCAGTTGCTGGATTAGTATCTCTGAGATATACCCATAGGGTACGGAATGGGTTAAAAGCAACATTAAAAACTTAAATAGCTTCAATTAAAAATGGGTTTTATTCAGAGAGCCTCGATTTTTTTAAACCCTCCTAGGGAGTATTGAATTATGTACTGTGAAATCCTGAGTACGCTTTACATCAAATCTAATGGAGACATCCCCTGCGATGATGACTATGGTGAACAAGTTATACTTGCGAATTTAAATGATTCTCCGACCATAGAGCAGATAGTCAAATCGCCAAAATTGAATAACATTGAAACCAGACTTTTATTGAAATTAGTACCCCATGATGGTATCTGTCAAAACTGTGCTTTTTTTCGCCCCGAGCAAAGTTTTGAAAATCGTATACGCAAATTTCATTTAAACAAAATTCAAGTTGAAACATCTCTTTCTTGTTCTTTAAGTTGTTGGGGTTGTAGTCGAATTAAACAGGTTAGGCAACGGCGAGGTCAACTTTTTTTAGACAAGAAGCAGTTCCAAACTTTGATTGTATCTTGTGCAGAAGATAACTATAATATAGATTGGGTTGAATATTGCGGACAGGGAGAACCTCTGAACCACCCTGAGTTTTCTCAATTTGTGAAAATTGTATCTGAGTTTTTGCCCAATACCCAGCAGACGTTAACTACCAACGGCAATAACAACTTTAATCTATCTGTTGGAGAAGAAACCCTCCATCGAATTATTGTTTCTTGTGATGGAGCGTCCCAGGAAAAATATGAAATCTATCGAAGGGGAGGTAATTTTGAAAAGTGCATCCGTTTTATGAAAGATGCTGTGGCTAATAAGAATGCAAATAATCATCCCCATGTTACTTGGAAATATATCTTGTTTGACCATAACGATTCGGACGAAGAGATAGCAAAAGCTAACGAGATTGCTCAGAATATTGGTGTAGATAGATTATTATTTATTTTAACCCACTCCGAAGGTAAATCTAAACGCTATACCAACGAAAACTTCAGCAAAATTTTAAAAATAGCCCCCTCAGCCGTAATTAATTTGACCTGTGCGTTAATTAATTCTGCTCCCAGCAAATACTCTCATGTCTATGTAGGCAAGGCTACTGAGAAGTTAGGATTAGCAGAAAATAAACAGAAGTTTAGACTATATTTAGATGAAATAAAAATGATAGATAAACAACATTTATTGTTGAAAGGATGGGCGGCAAATTTAGACTTTTCACAGATTAAAAAACTCAAGGTTTGTGCTAACTCTAAGTTTCTGGGATATATAGAAGTTTCACATCTCAGAAGAGACGTTATGAAACACTTTAATATTAAGGAAAATACACAGTTTGGTTTTGCGGGGGTTCTGCCGACCAATGAGTTAAGTGGTCAGGAAATTTTGTCCTTAGAAATCACCCCAGAAAGTTGGTCATTCACAAATTATGAAACTCACAAATATCTGGTTAATTTTACTACTTTAAAATCCTCCAATGGCTATGTAGGTAAGGCTACTGAGAAGTTGGGATTACCCGAAAATCAACAGAAGTTTAGACTTGGGTTAGATGAAATAAAGATGATAGATAAACAACATTTATTGTTGAAAGGATGGGCGGCAAATTTAGACTTTTCACAGATTAAAAAACTCAAGGTTTGTGCTAACTCTAAGTTTCTGGGATATATAGAAGTTTCACATCTCAGAAGAGACGTTATGAAACACTTTAATATTAAGGAAAATACACAGTTTGGTTTTGCGGGGGTTCTGCCGACCAATGAGTTAAGTATTCAGGAAATTTTGTCCTTAGAAATCACCCCGGAAAGTTGGTCATTCAACAATTACGAAACTAAAAAATATCTGGTTAATTTTACCCCTTTGATGTTGACTTAGGATGGTGATAATGGTAAAATATGATGGTATTTTATCAGTTTATTCATGAGGAAAGTGGGGATTGATTATAGTCTCTGATATCGCATTCCGGGAAGCTGAGTAACCAACTCTAATAATTCTAATTGTAATAATTGGCTAGAGACAGTTCCGGCATCGATTCCACACTGTTCGACAATGAGATCAAATGGTGTGGGTTGGGAGGCGATCGCATTTAAGATTTTAGCTAAATCTGGGTCTAAATTAGGAGATTCTGGTAGGGGTTTTGTTTGTGGTTGCCATAGGGGAAGCTGGGTAGGCGTGTCTAATTGAGGGATAGCGCCAAGTTGTTCTAGGAGTTGTTCTATGTCCACGGGAATCACGCCAGCACCACCATCAATTAACTTTAGACAACCGTGGGATTTCTCATCATCTAAACGAGCTGGTAAAACATAAACATCTCGGACAAATTCATTGGCAATACGGGCAGTAATTAAGGCTCCTGAACGTTGGGGTGCTTCCATGACAAATACTACCCGACTCAACCCAGCAATAATGCGGTTACGTCGGGGAAAATTAGTAGCGTTGGGTCTGGTGCCACTGGGAAATTCACTAATTAATAATCCCTGTTTTAATACCTGTTCACAAAGGGGGCGATTTTGTTTGGGATAAGCAATATCAACTCCAGTGCCTAAAACGGCTAGGGTACGTCCTCCTGCTTCTAAACAACTGCGATGAGCCTCTGTGTCGATACCTGCTGCCATTCCTGATACAATAATAAAGCCATGATGTGCTAGGGTGCTGCTAATTTTGCGGGTCCAGTGTCGTCCGTATTCTGTGGGGTTGCGGGTTCCTACAATGCCAATGGTGGGGAAATGACCTTGATTTTCTTGGGGGTTGATTATTCCTCGGTAATAAAGCACTGGTGGTGGGGAGGGTATTTCTGATAAAAGCCGAGGATAATCTGGGTCGGCGGGAGTCCAAAAGTTAGGATTTTTAATCAGATGATTTTGGAATAGTTGCTGGGGGTTAATTTGCGATCGCTCAGTGATTACTTTTTCTAAACTCTGTCTTCCGAACCCTTCTACAGAACCTAATTCTATGGGGGATGCCTGCCAAGCGGTGGCCAGACTTCCGAACCTTTCCTGTAATCTTTGAAGGGTGATGGGGCCGATACCATGAATTTGTGACCATGCCAGCCAGTAAACCCGTTCCTCAGACATTTGGGACTTTGATAAAAATTGTATTTAACCAGTATATGCTAAAATATAGCATAGCACAATATCCACAAATCAGCAATCAATAAAAACTGGGTTTTTGGTAGAGACATCTGGTAATTTGCTAATGGGGATGTGCGGTGAATTTAAATTCTAGGTAAAGGGAAATGACTCGAGCAAGTGACAAGCAAAACTGGGATGAGTTTTGTGCCCTGTTAGGAGAGATTGAAACGATAAGCGATCGCACTCAGGTAGCCAAACTATCCCAAGACTACTACCACTTTAGCCCCATTTTACAACCGCTTTTACAAGATAAAACGGGTGATATTGTAGTGCTGCCCCGTTCGGAATCGGAAGTTTTAAAAGTAGCTAAACTCTGCGTTGACTCTGAAATACCCCTAACGGTTAGGGGGGCGGGAACCGGGAATTATGGGCAGTGTGTACCCCTGAAAGGTGGGGTAATTTTAGATATGTCTAAAATGAATAATATAGTCTGGATGAAGCCAGGTTTAGCCTGTGTAGAACCAGGGGTTAAACTAGCAGCATTAGATAAAAAAACTCGCGAAATTGGTTGGGAAATGCGGATGTTTCCCTCTACCTATCGGACAGCCACTATTGGGGGTTTTATTGGTGGTGGTAGTGGTGGTATTGGTTCAATTACTTATGGACAATTACGGGATAATGGCAACCTTCACGCCGTCCGTGTTGTCACTTTAGAAGCAGAACCTCGGATAATTGAACTGAGGGGAGATGCCGTGCAGAATATTAATCACGCTTATGGTACTAATGGGATTATTACCCAATTAGAAATACCCCTAGCACCCGTATATCCTTGGACGGAGTTAATTGTCACCTTTAAGGAGTTTATGAATGCTGCTAAATTCGGTCAGGCTTTAAGTCAGTCTGATGGCATTATCAAAAAATTAGTTTCCATTTGCGCCGCGCCAATTCCATCCTATTTTATTCCTTTTCGTGATATTATCCCATCTGGTGAACAGGCGGCAATGTTAATGGTGGCTGAAACTAGCCTGGAACCTTTACAAGAATTGATTAAAAATTTTCAGGGTAAAATCTGCTATCAAAAATCAACCCAGGAGACGGTAAAGGGTACAACTATCATCGAGTTTACCTGGAATCATACGACTTTACACGCTCGCAGTATAGACCCATCTTTAACCTATTTACAAACCCTATTTCCAGCCGACCCAGAATTAAAATTGATTCAGGAATGTTATGATTATTTTGGGGATGAGGTGATTCAGCATTTGGAGTTTCTGCGTACTGGGGGAAATTTACACCCAGCCGGGTTACAAATTGTCCGATTTACGAATGAAGCTAGGTTAAATGAAATTATCCAATATCATGAAGACCGAGGGGCAATTATTTTTAATCCCCATACCTACATTTTGGAAGATGGGGGAATGAAGACGGTTGATCTACAACAATTAAACTTTAAACAAAAATATGATCCTCTAGGTTTACTCAATCCTGGTAAAATGAGAGGATGGGTGGATAATGGATAATCTAACTCTCTCTGGAAGAGGGTTGGGGAGAGAAATATGGAGACGGAAAACCATTAAATAAGGTGTCAATTTAATGACTAATATTAACAGGTTGGTGGAGATATTAATAATTGCGAAAAGGCTATCTATACGCAGTATCTGGCTATTACTGTTAAGTGTACTAAGTCTAAGTGTTTCCGGTGCTAGTAAATCTCCATGGGTGAGAGTTCCTATCTTTGGATTTCATGATATTGTTGACACCAGAGAAGAGTTAGTTCAATCCCAGCGTCCCCTAGTTAGTACAGATTACGAAAAACTCCAGCTTTATAGTTTTTTGAATTACCTAGTAGTTAATGATTATTGGTTTCTGTCTAGCCAGGATTTGTTTGTTCATTTTATCCAAAAGTCTCAACCTATACCGGCTGAGTATGAAAACCGCAAACCAGTGATGATTAGCTTTGATGATGGTTATACTGGTATTCATGATCATGTACTGCCAATATTAAAAGACTTGGAATATATTTACCGGGAAAAAGTGAAGGTGGTTTTATTTTTGAATCCGGCTTATATGGGGGTTAATATTCCTCCCTATATTCCCCACATGAGTTGTGAGGATTTACGAGATGGTTTTGAAAGGGGATATTATGATATTCAGTCTCACGGCTATTCTCATCAAAATCTGACTAAACTAGATGCTAATAATTTACAGATTGAGTTAGAAAAGGGTAAATCTAAATTGCGGGAATGTACGCAAGATTTAGATCGTAATCAATTAGTGGCTGCTCATATTGCTTATCCTTTTGGTGCGTTATCTGCTCAATTAGAAAGATATCTGAGAGGCTATCATTTAACTGGGTATCTTTATGATCATCGAGTTTCTCAACCAACTCAGTTAAGAAATCCGTTCCGAGTTTCTCGTATTCAGGTGAATAAAGACACCCAAATTCATGAATTAATTAAGATGGCAGAAACGGCTAAACCTGTGAAATTGTCTATCAGTGATGACTGAATTTTGAGAGTTGTGCTAATTTAGGACAGGATCATAAGCATAATATAGAGGGACTATGACCAGCTTTCCATCTAAATTGAGGAATTTGGCGGAAAAAAGTCAACCGTTGGATCGAGCGGCGATAACTTTGATGTTAGTTTTGGGTGTGTTAATTTTGGGGGTGGTTTTGAGTGGCGATCGCACTATTCCTCGTGTGCGAGAGTTCAGTTGGGCAAATAGACAGGTAGGGGCGGAAGATAGGGCGTTTCTGTTGACATTTAACCGTCCGATGGACCGGGAGGGGGTAGAGAGAAATCTCCGCATTGACCCGCCTTTACCGGGAAAAATCAGTTGGGCGGGAAAACGCATGGCTTATACTTTGCTTGATCCGGTTCCCTATGGTACGCCTTTCAGTGTGCAGTTACAAGGGGTAACAGATCAATTATATGAGAATCAGGAAGGTCAGTTAATTGAACCGTTTACGGGCTATTTTCGTAGTCGCGATCGCGCTTTTGTATATATTGGGGTGGAAGGAGACCAGGAAGGGAGACTGATGCTGGTGAATTTGTCTCAGGACCCTACACCTGTGGCTTTAACTCCTGAAAATTTAACGGTGATACAGTTTGAACCTTATCCGAGGGGCGATCGCATTTTGTTTTTAGCCATAGAAAGAGGCGATCGTAGTAGTGGACAGTTTGACCCACAATTGTATACTGTGATGACTGGTATTAACCCTGAATCTATCGGTCAAGGTTCTTCAGCGCCTCAACATCGTGGTCAGTTAGAAACAATTTTGGATAACAAATATTACAGTAACCTCCGATTTGATTTGTCTGGTGATGGTAAGGTGATTGTTGTGCAGCGGGTCAACAAAAAAAATCCGGTTGATGCTAGTCCTTGGGTGATTCGGGAGGGACGTTCTCCGAGACCTTTACAAACTCAGGGGGGAAATTTTATGATTGCACCTGATAGCAAATCTTTGCTGATTTCCCAAGGTCCAGATCTGACGAGTATTTTACCCTTAGAACCCAATGCTGAGGTGCTGGAATATTTACCTAAGTTTGGTCAGGTTTTGGGGTTTGCTGCGGATGGTTCGGCGGCGGGGTTACTCAAGTTTAATTCCGATGGAACCAGATCGCTGTTTGTGGTGGATACGGTAGGTAATGAACGGGAATTATATAGAACTGCTGAGTTTGGCAATATTCTGAGTATTGAGTTTGACCCTAGCCAGACGATTATTTATGCTCTCATTACGGAGCTAATGGAGGATAATGAGGAATACACAGAACAGCCTTATATTGTGGCGATCGACTTAAAAACTGAGGAGATTTTCCCTCTGGTAATTTTACCGAATCAGCAACAAATTAATCTGAGTTTATCTCCCGATGGTCTGGCTTTACTGTTTGATCAAACTGTAACTAGAATTATGGATGAAGAGATAGAAAACCGACCTCGTACTGATGGGGGGGATACTATTACCACGAGTCGCCTGTGGTTATTGCCTTTAGTAACGGATAGTTCACCAGATGCTAATGCTTCTCAATGGAAACCGGAAGAATTGCCGTTTTTGGGATTTAACCCGCGATGGCTACCCTAGGAAAGTAGATGGTGAATTGATGCAAAAATTATGTTAATTATAACCTCTGAACAAGTTGCTCAAATTCGGAATTATGCCGAAAAAAGTTATCCCCAGGAGTGTTGTGGTTTGCTGATGGGGCGGCAAGACTTAGGCGATCGCAAAATGATTATGGAAGTTTGGCCGATGCAAAATGTTTGGAGTCCAGCCACTGCTGAGGTATTCCAAGGGTTAGACAATAGCCCCAATATAGCCACTCGCCAAGAACGTTTTACGATCGCCCCAGAAGCGTTAATGAAAGCGCAAAAAGAGGGACGCGATCGCCATCTTTCGATTATTGGTATATATCATTCGCACCCCGATCATCCGGCGATTCCCTCCGAATTTGATCGGGTTTGTGCCTGGTCGGAATACTCCTATATTATTGTTTCTGTGATCGGGGGTAATTCTACTGACTTTCTCAACTGGTGTTTAGATGCTAACCATGAGTTTGAGGCTGAAGAATTGATATATAGGGATTAGTTGTTGAGATGGTTCATGGTTTTATGTAGATGCTGTAAAATGGCGATCGCTATCAAGACACTTAGGGCTAATCCTAACCAAAATTGGCTAATAATTTCCGGGGTTTGATCAAGGGCTAATCCCCCTAGAGGGGGGCCGATTAAATAACCGATCGCCCAACATTGAGAATTAATGGCTAAATAAATTCCTCGCAGGGGGTCAGGGGCGAGATTAGCGGCTAAGGAAGAGGCGGCGGGGCTATAAGTAACTGTGGCGATCGCTAAAATTCCTAATCCTAGAATAGCTAGGGTTAAAGTGCCGGTTTCAACGATTCCCATTAACCCGGTAATTAAAAAACCTATTCCCCATAATATAGCCGATACAATTAGGGCGTGGGGACGACTGAGAGGATTAAGAATGTGGGACATGGGTAATAAAAGTAAGATGGCGATCGCTGTGTGTCCAGCAAACAGGGCGCTAATAGTGATGCTGGAAAGTTCGGCTTTCACAAAGTTGTTAAGATATAGGGGAATGGTGCTATGAATTTGTGACATATAGAAGGTAAATAAAATATTGACTGCTACATAAATTAATAAAGTGCGATCGCTTAAAGCCACCATCCAACTATTAGAAGATTGACCGGATTCGGTATCTGTTGATATAATAGGGGCTTGGTAGGTTTCGGCTATGGCTAGATAAATCACTACAAAAAAGATGAGAAAAGACAATCCATCTAGCACAAATAACAGTCGATAAGCTCCCGTTGTCGCAATCACTACCCCACCCATGATAATCCCCACCTGTAGGCCTATATTATCCCCTAAACGAGTGATAGCATAGGCTTCGTTGCGTGTCTTTCCCGTCGTTAAATCAGCCACTATAGTTTCTGTCGCTGGCCAGTAAAGTCCGATGCCTAATCCTAACAATAAATTGCCGAGAATTAACATCATAAAATTGCTGGTAAATGCGAGGACAAAAGATGAGAGGGCAGAAATTATCGCCGATAACAATAATGTCCAGCGCCGACCGAAGCGAGGAGAGTCACAACAAGACCCCCCGAAGACTCTCCCAATTACCCCCGAAATTTGGGCGCTTCCTAGGGCTATTCCTACGGCGGTTGAAGATAAACCTACCTGATTAACAAAGAAAATTGGGGCGTAAAATAGGGTAAATCCTGTTCCCGTTTGGGACAGTAGCCGACCAACTGCTAAAATCCACACTTGGCGTGATAGTTGAGGTAGCCAAGACCAAAACCGATTTTTACTCAAAACTATTGCCTTAATGCTATTTTGTATGTTGGCGATCGTAGCAAATTACAGTCAAACCGTGAATAGTGATCTTAACCAGAGTGGGTTGATAAGTTAGCAGGGGTTAATTTTTGAGAATTTGAGGTAAAATAGACTATGATTGGTTATTTAAATGGCACTGTAGCTGGTATTTATAAAAAGACGGGAAATAGAGTTATTTTATATCTTGATGTTAATGGGGTTGGTTATGAGTTGCAAATTTTACCCAGGATGCAGAATTTAGATGCTAAAACTGGCGAAAATTTACAGGTATTTACTCATCTACAAGTCCGGGATGATCTGATGGTTTTGTATGGGTTTAGCAGTATGGCGGAACGAGATCTATTTCGTCAATTGGTCAGTGTTAGTGGTATTGGTATGCAATTGGCGATCGCCCTTTTAGATACCCTAGAATTACCGGATTTAGTCCAGGCAATTGTCGGCGGGAATACCGGGATTTTAACTAAAACTCCGGGAGTAGGCAAAAAGACAGCCGAACGGATTACCCTAGAGTTAAAAACCAAGTTATCAGAGTGGCGAAAACAAGCCGGACTTCCTACAGTTTCTACATCTAATTTAAGTGCAGAAATCCAAGAGGAAGTAGAAATGTCTCTGTTGGCTTTGGGTTATACAAGTTCCGAGGTTATGCAAGCATTAACAGCCATTACCTCTCATCCTAATTTAGCCGAAAATAATAGTGCAGAAGATTGGATTAAATATGCCATCTCCATTTTATAGTCAGAAAGCCACCCTTGCACAAATCAACAGTGCAACTTTAACCAAACTATGCTAAAACAGTATCAAGTTCTTTAACACTGTGCGCCGTCGCAGTTTTCTTTATGGTAACACCTCGCTTGTTAGAAGACCTACCGCCAGAATTTGAATCTCTGCGTTCTTTCCTGGTTAGTCATGTGCAACCCTATATTAATCTGGCTTTTAATAAACAGGGTTTTTTAGCAAAAGACCTCAGTAATGATCCCCTGAAGTTGTGGGAAACTAAGGTCGGAGGGTTGCCCTATTTACCCAAGGGAATGGAGTATCCTTGCGATCGTCAAACTGGGGAAATGATGATGTTTTTACTTCAGATTAACTGTGCAGATGTTCCTTCTATTCCCGGCTTTCAATTACCATCTCAGGGTCTTTTACAGTTCTATTCTAGCCTCGATGTACCCATGTGTGTACTAGGTCCAGAACCACACAGGATTATCTATTTCCCAGAAATTTCTCAAGATGAAAGCACCCTGGTCACAGATTTTAGCTTCACCCAAGATAAGCGTTATAGGGATGAATGGTATCACCATATTTATACAATCGATTTTTCTGTAGCAGAGGATGTCTTTGGGGATTATTGCTACAATAGTATTCCCGATAACTTGATAGATATTGCCGATGAATTTGACGAATGGTTGTTAGATTATCAGTCAGAAAATGACTTTGGTATTACCGCTAAAATGGCAGGATTTCCAGAGTGTCATTCCTATGTACCAGAAGTTTTAGATAAGGCTAAAGGACAATTATTATTAGAATTTAATCATCCTTTTGATTGTTCTGATTATTTTTATTTCTATATTGACGAACAACAGCTTATTAAAGCCGATTTTAGTGGGGTTAAATCCTATTTTATGAGGGTTTGACAGCCGTCATATATTTAAGTGTTTCTAATGTCTGTCAATTATTTAACCCGCATTATTTACAACTGTTCAGGGTCAATCCCCAACTCTCGCAATTTAGCAGCTAGTTTGTCTTTCTGTTGTCGTTCAAATTCTAACTGCTTTTGAGCTTCAGTAGCTGATTCTTCAGGAGTAGGCACTAAAACACCATCAGGACTAAAAAAGCGG